>JADGNU010000253.1 GCA_017883305.1 Candidatus Aminicenantota bacterium
CTGCAGATGCGAGGCGTCAAAGGGTGAAGCTGTACTCCGAGTACTGCGAACCCTTTGCAACGAAGCAGATGCGGCCGGATCGGCTTGCCCGAAGGGTAAAAGCGCCGGTCTTGGGTCTTTAGGTCTGACTGAGAAAACCGGCGTTTTTATGAATAGTCCAGGCTAAGAGACGGTCGAGGGAATGCCGTCGTTCCGGCCGTAGAGATGCCGGATCAAGGCCAGCACGGCCTGGGACGTCAGCCGCTCGAACTCCACGCCGATCTCGAAGATGTCCTCGTTCGGTCTCTGCTTGAGCCACTTCACTTCCGCATCGAGGTTGACGGAGTGGTCCGAGCCGGCGAGGTTGAGGCGGATCTTGATGAAGGTCCCGACGGGATAGCTCTTCGACGTGACGATCCTGGCCCCGCCCGTGGACAGGTCGTAGGTGTGGGCGGCGACGCCCGCCCCCTGGTACTTGTCGACGGTGGTCCGGATGAGGATCTCGTTCCGTTCAACAAACCGGTTTCTTTTGCGTCTCTCGAACATTTCCGGCTCCTTCGCCCTCGATTATGAGATAGCCGGGCGCGGGGGGAATCACCCCGAGGGGTGATTCCGATGGTGATTTCCCACCCCCCTGCCCCGTCCGTTGACGGGCTCCCGGCACGGTGTTATCCTTAGGCCATCCCTCATGAAAGCCTCCAAGACTTGGGCCCTGGTCCTCATGGGCGGCGGCGCCCGGGGACTGGCCCATATCGGCGTCCTCCGCCTCCTCGAGAAGAAAGGGCTCGTCCCAGACGTCATCGCGGGGACGTCCATGGGAGCGCTCGTCGGGGGGCTCTTCGCGGCCGGCCTGTCCGGGGCCAAGCTGACGGAGATGCTCGACGGCATGGGGCTCGAAGCCGCCGCCGACAAGGCCCGGCGCCGGGGTCTGTTCCACCGTTCGCGGAATCTGTTCGAGTACCTGCTGCTCACGGACACTAAGAACCGTTTCATCAGCAAGATCGGCGTGGACAAAGAAGACGCCATCGAAGGCTATCTGAAAAGCTGCGTGGGCAACGTCCGCATCGAGGACCTGCCGATCAAGTTCCTCTGCAACGCCGTCGATCTCGTCTCCGGCCGGGAGATCCTGTTCACCAGGGGCAAGCTCATCCGGGCCCTCCGGGCGACGATGTCGCTGCCGCTCGTCTTCGCGCCGGTCCGGATGGGCGGGATGCTCCTGCTCGACGGCGGCGTCCTCGACAGCGCACCGATCGAAGCGGCCAAGGCGGCCGGGGCCGATGTCGCGGTCCTCGTGGACATCCATCGGCCGCTCAAGAGAGTGCCGAAAGACCGTCTCAAGAGCACGTTCCAGATCGTCCAGAGGACGGTCGAGGTGGCCTCGGCGGCATCCTTCGAGGAGCGGGCGCGGCACGCCGATTTCGTCCTGAGGGTTCCCGTCGACCAGGGCGTCCTCAGCTTCTCCGAGCCGCGGCGGATCGCCATGATCGGCGAGCGGGTCGCCGCGGCAAGCCTTGAGGGCTTGAAGAAGGCGGTCGACGCCTGTCCGTGACCATAACGCATCGGCGGCCGCCGCTCCGGAAGGACCTCGGAGGGAGGAATCAAATGAAAAAGACCCTTGCTCTCGTGACACTCGGCGCATCCCTCCTGGCAGCCGCGGCCTGCCATCGGGCGTCCGATAGCACGGACGTTCGGGAATTCCAGAAGGGCGTGGCCTATACGGGCTACGGGGGGACGGCCTATGAAGGCGACGGACCGCTTCAATCCCTGCAGGAGCTCCGGCTGACGAACGCGTCCTGGGCGAGCGTCCTCGTCACGGGCCTGCAGGAGACCGTTAACACGACCTCCATCGACTTTACCGGCCCCGGGACGCCGAACGACGCCTCCGTCGAACGGATCATCGACCGGGCCCACGATCTCGGGCTCAAGGTCATGCTGAAGCCCCACGTCGACCTGGCCAACGACAGCGCGCATTATCGCGGGGAGATCGGACCCGCCTTCACGGCGGCCGACTGGACGGCCTGGTTCGCGTCCTACCGCCCCTTCATCCTCCATTATGCCGAAATGGCCGCCAGGACGAAGTGCGAGATGTTCTGCGTCGGCTGCGAGCTCGGGACAACGGCTGCCCACGCCTCCGAGTGGCGGAAGATCGTGGCTGCGGTCAAAGGCGTTTACACCGGTCCGCTGGTTTACGCCGACAACCAGGTCGAGGACGCTCCCAACGCCGTGGCCTGGTGGGACGCGGTCGATTTCATCGGGCAGGACGCCTACCCGACGCTGACGCAGGTCGGACAGCCGTCGGTCGACGACCTTCTGAGTGGCTGGACGTCCTTCCGGGACAAGCTCCGGCAGCTCTCCGAAAAATGGGACAAGCCCCTCATCTTGACCGAGATCGGCTGCCGGAGCATCCTCGGGGGCGCCCAGAATCCCTGGGACTGGCAGCGGCAGGGCCCGGTCGACCTGGATGTCCAAAGGAATTTTTACGAGGCGGCCCTGCGAGCGGTGGCCGACCAGAGCTGGCTGCGCGGCATCTACTGGTGGCAATGGTCGCCTGAACCCGAGGACGGCGGACCGGACGACGCCGGCTACACGCCGCACGGCAAGCCCGCGGAACAGGCGCTGGCTTCCTGGTATCTCCGGCTGAAGTGAGCCCGGGCTGCCGGCTCAGTCCCAATCCGTCAGGATGAACCCGATGCCGATCCGGTTGACGCGATGGTCATAATCGATGAGGCTCTCGCCGTACCCGAGGAAATACTGGACGTAACCGCTGATCCGGGCGAAGAGGGGGAAGCTCCATTCGACCTGGATGGCTCCGCGGTTCTCCCCGAATTCGAGGTTGTCGCGGAGCATGACACCCAATCTGTGATTCTTCAGGAAATAATAGACCCAAAGCTCCCCGTAGCCCATGTAGTGGTTGAGTCTGGGGTTTTTGTCCTCCTCGAAGCCTTGGGGAATGTGATACCAGCTCTTGAGGAGGACTGAAAGATCGCCCCGTTCGAACCCCGCGTTGAGCACCACCCGGTCCCAAGTCCGGGAGACGGGCTGTGTCCGGCCGTTCGACTGATGATTGAGCCCGAACTGGATGAAGCGGGCTTTCGCTCCGAGGACGCGGAAGTCTGTCCTGATATTGAGAAGGATCTCAGGTTCATAATTCGTCTCCCGGAAAGGCGCGCTCGCGGCCAAATTGTAGAGCTGCCAGAAGGACCGCTGCGTGTAACCAAACCAGAGGTCCATGTTCCCGCCGAAAACGTCCTGCAAGACCTTGACCTTGAAACTCAGCTGAAATGGGAACTCCGGCTTCAATAAGGTCACGGCGGGGTCGACTTGCTGTAACGGGGCCGGATTGGGCGAGGTGTTGTAGGAGAAAACGAGGGCATAGCTGGACCTGTGGAAGGTGATGGAAGGCAGGCCGGCGCGAGTGGCTTTGTCCAGGTGCCAAAGGGTGGTGAAGTAGGAAGGCTTCTCCTGAGGCGCGGCGCCGAGCCTGCACGCGAGGGCGATCACCAGCACGGCGAAGACCCGGGCTGGCGGAATCTTCATGTTGAGTGGATCCCTGCGCAGGTCATGTCCGAATTGTAGGGCCTGCCGCGCGGCGATGTCAATGAATTGACTCCCCTGTTCGCCTGCGGTATACCCATCGTTGGCCTGTCCTTGGAGGAACAAGCATGAACACCCATTCTCGCAGAGCGGCCGCATGCCCCGTCGTCCTTCTCGTCATGTTCGTTCTTGGCCTGGCGCCGGCCGCAGACGCGGCCCAGGCGCGATCGACCGCGCCGGCGATGTCCATGGCCGTCTCCATGGAGCGGCCGACGTCACATTACTACCATATCGTGTTTCGCGCCGACGGCCTTAGAGGAGAGACGCAGGACCTCAAGATGCCTGTCTGGACGCCCGGCTACTACCGGATCATGGACTACGCCAAGTTCGTCAAGGACTTCCGCGCCGAGGACGGAAGCGGACGGGCGCTCCCCTTCGAAAAAACGGCCAAGAACATCTGGCGCGTCCGGACCGGCCGGGCTTCGTCCTTAGTCGTGAGCTACGACGTCTACGCCTTCACTCGCTTCGTCGCCGACAGCTATCTCGGCGACGACGGCGGATTCATCACGCCGACGGGCGTCTTCATGCACGTCGCCGGCCGCCTGAAGGACCCCGTGACGGTGACGGTCTTATCCCTTCCCGAATGGAAGCAGGTCTCGACGGGCCTCGATCCCGTCCCCGGCCGGCTCAACACCTTCTCCGCGCCCGATTTCGACACCCTGTACGACTGCCCGATCCTCATCG
>JADGNU010000054.1 GCA_017883305.1 Candidatus Aminicenantota bacterium
TTTGACCCGGTTGACGGAGCTGACGACCTGCTCGAGAGGCCTCGTCAGCACGTTCTCGATATCAGCGGATGAGGCGTCCGAATAGGACGTGATGACCGAAACGGTCGGGAACTCGAGGTCGGGGAAGAAGTCGAGTCCCAGCCGGGTGAACGAGATCGCGCCGAGGACGACGAGGATCATCGCCACCATGGACATCGTGACTTTTTTCTTGACCGAGAATTCGGGGAGCTTCACAGTTTCACCTCTTCGAGGATTTGGACGGCCGCCCCTTCCTCGAGCCCGTAGTTGCCCTCGACGACGACCGCGGCGCCCTCGGCCAGACCGGTCAGGATCTCGACCATGGTCGTATTCTGGAGGCCCAGGGTGACGGCCTTCTTCACGGCCTTGCCGCCCTCGACGATAAAGACGAAGCTGTTCTCGAGAATGGCTTTCTGGGGAACGACCAAGGCATTCTCGTGGGATTCGAGCTCAAAAACGACATCGCCGAACGTCCCTGGCCTCAGGAGGCCTTCGGGGTTGTCGAAAACGGCCTCGACCCCGAACTTCTTGTTCATAGGGTCGGCGGTCAGGTTGACGAGTCGGACGACGCCTGGAAAGTCGCGGCCGGGAAAGGCGCCGACGCGGAGGATGGCGGCCTGGCCTTTCCGGATCCGGGCGATGTCCTCCGAGGACACGTCCACGTCGGTCTTGACGCGGGAATAGTCCATCAGGGTCAGGACCCCGCCGGCCCCGCCGCCGAACCCGCCCATCATGGGGTTGATGACGTCGCCGACCTCCGCGTTCTTCGAGGCGATGACCCCGGCGAAGGGCGCCGTCATGATCGAGACGTCCAGCGCGTGCTGGGCCAGGTTGAGGCCGGCCTTGGCCTGCTCGAGCTGGGCGGAGGCCGCGTCGTAGCCCAGCTGGATCTTCTCGCGCTGCATCTCGGAGACCGCGTTTTCCTTGATCAGCCGGTCCATGCGGTCCTTGTTGCGCAGGGCGTCGGCATAGGCCGCATCGGCCACCGCCACCCCGGCTTGGGCCTGTCTGAGCTGGAGCCGGATGGACTCCGTTTCAAGCTCGGCCAGGAGCTGGCCCTTGGCCACGCGGTCGCCTTCGAGGACGTGGATGCGGGCGATCTTGCCGCCGACTTCGGGCGTGATGTTGATCTTCGTCCAGGCCTCGAGCGTGGTCGTATAGGTGATCTTCTGGGTGATCTTTTCCCGCAGGGTCTTGAAGACCTTGACGGGCGTGGCCCCGAAAGTCTGGGCGGGGGCGTTCGCCTTCGCGGCCGGCTTCTTGCAGGACGCGGCGGCGACCGCGACGAGGGCGACGGCGGCGAGAGCGAGGACGATCCGGGATTTCCGATGCGTGATGGGCTGTCTCATGGTTTCCTCCGTTAGTTCGGGCGGCTCTCGGACCGGCTCCGCCCGACCGCCTTTTCGAGCCGGGCCTGCGAGATGACGCAGTCATAGAGCGCTTGAGAATAATTCGTCCGGGCTTGGCTCAAAGCGACCTGGGCCGTCGAGACATCCAGGTTGGTGGCCAGCCCCTCGGCGTAATTCAGCTCCGCGATCCGGACGGCCTCGCGGGCCTGTTCGACGTTCTTCTCCTGCGAGAGCAGGGTCTCCCGGGCCTGGTTGCGGTCGAGGACGGCCTGGCGCACCTCGAACGCGATCGCGTCCGAGAGGCCCTTGCGCGTCCATTCGAGCTCGCGGAGCACGGCCTTGGACTGGCCGATCTGGGCCCGGGCCTCGAAGCCGTTGAAAAGCGGCAGGGTGACCGACAGGTTGATGGCGTAATAGTTCTGCCAGCTCCCCTTCCGGAAGCTCAAGGAATCCGACCAGAGGTTGTAGATGCCCCCGATGCCGACGGTCGGCATCATGGAGCCGCGGGCCATCTTGAGCATCTCGCCGGCCATGCGGCGCTGATACTCGAGCTGGCGCAGCTCCGGCCGCGCGGCCAGGGCCTCCTCGACGATGGCTTCGGACACGGCGTCGAGCGGCGGCGCGGCGAGCTCGCCCTTGATCTCGACGGGCGTTTCGACGGCGATGCCCAGGACCGTCTTCATTCCGAGCGCGGCCACTTCGACGCTGTTTCGGGCCCGGATCGCCTGGGGCTTGAGGTTGGCCACCTGGACCTCCGACCGCAGGAGATCGAATTTCGAGGCCATGCCGACTTCATAGAGATTCTTGACGTTCTCCGTGAATTTCTCGGCCAGGCCGAGGGCCTCGTCGGCGACGGAAGAGAATTCCCTGGCCAGCAGGTAGCCATAAAACGAGCGCTTGACGTTGAAGACCGTCTCCTGCTCGGACAGGCGGACCGATTCCCGGCTGGCCTCGAGGCCGTAATTGGCCTGCTTGTAGCCCGCGACCAAGCGGCCGCCGGCGAACAGGGGCAGGGAGAAAGACAGGGCGGTCTGATAATTCTTGGTGAAGTCGATGGAGATCCGTTGGGGCGGCTGGCCCGGGACGAGGGACGGGAATTCGAGGACGAAGAGCTTCTCGTCGAGCGTGTTGGTCCCCTGGGCGTCGAGGCTCGGCAGGAAGCGCGACACGGCGGAGCGGACCTGGGACTTGGCCTGCAGCTCCCTTTCCTGGGTGGCCAGGAAGAAGGGGTTCTGGCGAAGGGCCATGGCGACAGCCTCGTCAAGCGTCAGGACGAGCGCCGGCGGGGACTCCTGGGCGGCGAGGAACGCCGGTCCGAGAGCGGCGAGCATCACGAGGATCAGCCAGCCTGATGTTCGTCTCATGTCAAATCTCCTTGCCGGCTTGTTCGGGGTTCCGGATCCCTTCGAGAATGAACCGCGTCAGGACATCGGCCGCGCCGGGAGGAAGCTCGGCGTCTCCCTCCCAGAAGCGCATGTGGGTGTAGCCTTGGAGCACGGCCTCGATGAAGGCTGCGATCTGGCCGGGGTCCAAGCGCCGGAACTCCCCCGCAGCGATGCCCTCTGCGAGGATGCGGGCGCCTATGACGACGAGCTCCTGGCGCTTCTGCTTGAGCATGGCCAGCATCTTCCGGTCCGCCTGCAGCGTGGAGCCGGCCTTGCCGGGAGGAGAAGCAAAGACCCGCATGAGCTTGAGCATGGCCTTGTCCATCCACAGGACGCGGTTGACCTGCTTCATGTCTTCGCTGCTCTGGAGGACGATCTGGACGAACCGCCCGATCTTGTCGCCGGCGCTCCCCGGGGAGTCGACGATCCCGGTGAGCCGCTCCCGAATCTCGTCGAACGAATGCCCCAGGATCTCGAACAGCAGGGGCCCTTTGCCGGCGACATATTTATAGACCGTCGCCTTGGAGAGCTGGGCCTCCCGGGCGACATCGTCCATCGTCAGGGCGCTGTAGCCCTTGCGCACGATGACGCGCGCGGCGGCGTGCAGGATGACGTCCCTGTAGCCTTCGCGGCGGCGGACCTCGCGCTCGCGGCGGACCTCGCTTGTTCTCATGGTTTTTGAACCTATCAGTTTATTAAATGAACTTGTGAGTTTAATTCATGAACTATAAAGTTCATATAAGATACCGCCGCAGGAACCGTTTGTCAAGGGTCCCGGACCGCTGTAAAATAGAAGGGTCTCGAGATCCACCGGAAGACGATGGAAAAAAGTTTCCTTCGGCGCCTCTCCGAGCCCCTGATCGGGGCCTTCCTCCTGGCCTGTCTCCCCGGAACTCCCGCAGGGCCTGCCGGCCCTCCCGGGGTGGTTTTGGCCGCAGGCTCACGCCTGTGGGAAGTCCACCTGACCGTCGAGGCCAAGGGCGACTATACGATCGGGGGCGCCGGAGCGCCGATCGCCGGGGAATACACCTGCCGGCTCCGCTGGGAGGGACGGCTGGAGCCGGACGAGGACGATTTCCTCCTCGTTCACCTCAAGACAGAAGTCTTGGAGTGGCGGCTCCGTGAAACGGCCGGTTCGGCCGGACGCGAAACCACCCTCGAGGCTCCGGCCGCGCCCGCGCCGTCCTTGCGCATGAACTATGTCCTCAAGGACGGGCGGGAGGTCGAGTTCTTTTTCGAGCTCGGCGGGATCTCCATCCCTTTGCATCCGTTGCCGCACGCCCTCGCCCTCGAGCTGCCCCGCTCGTCGGGCCGCACACCCGGAGGACCGGGCCAGGCCTACGGCAACTTCGTCTGCCGCGGCTCGAGCCGGGTGGCCATCCCGGAGGCCGACCTGACGCGGCGGAAACCCGAGCGGCATTTCTCCTGGGAATGGCGGAAGGAAAGACAGTACATCCGGGATGGGCGGGTCTTGACCGTGGTCCAGAGCCACGCGGCCGAGGCCGTCGTCACCCTCACCGCCCGCTGACCGCGGCCGTCAGGCCCGGGGGTGGAACTTGTCGTACACGCGGCGAAGCCGCTCCCGGCTGACGTGGGTATAGATCTGCGTCGTCGTGATCTGGCTGTGACCGAGCATGAGCTGGACCGAGCGCAGGTCCGCCCCGCGCTCGAGCAGGTGTGTCGCGAACGAATGCCTGAGGACGTGGGGGCTGATCTTGGCCGAGAGGCCGGCTT
Source organism: Candidatus Aminicenantota bacterium (assembly GCA_017883305.1). Classification (GTDB taxonomy): domain Bacteria; phylum Acidobacteriota; class Aminicenantia; order Aminicenantales; family Saccharicenantaceae; genus RBG-16-66-30. The sequence goes on from JADGNU010000054.1 coordinate 4,487, forward strand.
TGGCGGCGTGCTGACGGAGGAGCTTCCAGACCCCCTGCCGGGTGAAGGGACGGCCGCGGCGCGACAGAAAGAGCTCCTCTCTCCCGCCGGGATCGACGAGGGGCCGGACTTCGTCGAGATAGCGCCTGATCGCCTGGCAGGACGATCGCCCGAGCGGGACGATCCTCTCCTTGCCCCCCTTGCCGCGGCAGACGAGGAAGCCGTCGTGGAGATTGATCTCGGCGATCTTGAGGGTGGCCAGTTCCGTCACCCGGAGGCCGGAGCCGTAGAGGACCTCGAGCATGGCCCGGTCACGGAGGCCTCGAGGTTTTTTTTCATCGGGAGCTTGGAGAAGCGCTTCGGCCTCGGCGACCGTCAGGAACTTGGGCAGGGCGAGCCACGTCGAAGGCGTGGTCAGCTGGGTCGTGCTATCCGTCTTGAGATATCCGCTGAGGACCAGGAAGCGGAAGAAGGACCGGAGCGCCGAGATGAGGCGGGCCAGGGACCTGGCCGACAGGCCCCCCTGGCTCTCTCCGTGAATGAAGCGGACGAGAGTGTCCTCGGAGACCTGCGAGAGGGGGATCTTGCGAGCCCTGAGGACGTCGACGAGCTTACGGACGTCCCGTTCGTACGACTGGATCGTGTTCGCGGAGAGGCCTCTTTCGACGGCCAGGTACTCGAGGAACAGGCGCAGGGCATCCTCGGGCGAGGAGGCGGGGGACTTCATGTCAGGAAGGGATTGGAGCTGCGCTCCTGCTCGACCGTCGTCCAGGGGCCGTGGCCTGGCAGGACGACCGTTTCCTCGGGGAGCGTGAGGATGCGTTCCCGGATCGACTTCTCGAGGTCCTTCCAGGAGCCGCCGGGCAGGTCGGTCCGGCCGACGCCGCCGCAGAAGAGGGTATCCCCGGAGAAGAGGACGCCGCCATGCACGAATCCGATGCTGCCTGGGGTGTGTCCCGGCATGTGGATGACCCGGAGCGAGGTCTGGCCGAAGGCGACCTCGTCGCCCTCGGCCAGGAGACGGTCCGGCGGGGGTGAGTTGTGCGCGCCGAGCAGGAGGCTGAGCTCGATGTAATCGGACACCTGGAGCATGCCGGTGTCGGCGGCGTGCATGGCCAGGGGGACGGAATATTTCCGGATGATGTCGCTGTTGGCACCGATGTGATCAACGTGGCCGTGAGTGTTGAGGACGACGGCGGGCCTGAGCTCCAGGTCGGCGATGGCCGAGATGATCTTCTCGTGCTCGGCGCCGGGGTCGATGACGGCGCAGGCCCGCGTCTCTTCGCAGTACACGAGGTAGCAGTTCGTCTCGAGAGCCCCGACCACCACCAACTCGTACTTCATATCCCCATCCCTGAAGCCATCTTAATGCCAAAGTTCTTCAGAGTCAACCGAGGGTCTAGAATGCGGTTACCCAGCCTTCCATCGGCCGCGGAACGGCTCGGGTTCAGCAGTCCCTCCTCGCCACGATTGATCCGCGGCCTCCATGAAAATCCGGGACACGAAGAAAGCCCTCTTCATGATCGGGGTGAAAAGCGAGTATAATCGGGGCGTGGACGTGCTGATCATCCCGGAGGCCGAGCGTGAGATCGAGACGCTGAGGGCGTTCAGGCCGCGGCCGGGGACGTGGGGCGTGCTCGTGGGGCACAGACGGGGGTCCCGATTCATCGTCGAAAAAGTCGCGGCGGCCGGAAATCCCGGGACCGCGCCGGACGAGCGGATCCTCGCTGAGCTCGAAGAGATCTGGCCGGGGAGGATCGTCGGGATCGCCGCCGTGCGGCCAGGCGCCGCGTTCAAGAGAGCCCTGCTCGGGCCGGCCTGGTACGCGAAGCTCGTCATCCGATCGACCGGGACATCCAAGGCGCCGGCCCTGCGGGCCTGCGTGGTCGAGTTCAAACGCAAGTTCTTCTTCGAACCTGTTCCGTTCGCGCCGGCTGCGAAGGAGAAATCCCATGAGTGAACCGCTGACCCCGGAAGAAGAGCGCACGTGTCTGAAACTGGCCCGCCAGGCGCTCGAGCACTATTTTGCGACGGGCCGTCACCTCCGCTCCCCGGTCAAGTCCGGGCTCCTCAAGGAGGAGCGGGGCGCGTTCGTCACGCTGACCATCGATGGAGAGCTGCGCGGCTGCGTCGGCTATCCCCTTCCCCTGAAGCCGCTCGACGAGACCATCATCGAGATGGCCGTCGCCGCGGCCACTCAAGATACCCGGTTCGATCCGTTGGCGGCTAACGAGCTGGAAAAGATAAAGATAGAGATATCTGTTTTGGGGCTGCCCGAACCCGTAAGCGACCCCGGCAAGGTCCAAGTCGGCAGCCATGGGATCATCGTCTCGAAGGGCTATTACCGAGGGCTGCTCCTGCCCCAGGTCCCCGTGGAACACGGCTGGGACCGGGAAACTTTCCTCAGCCACGGCTGTCTCAAAGCCGGGCTGCCCCCCGAGGAGTGGAAGAAGGGGGCGAAGCTCGAGGTCTTCACCGCCCAGGTCTTTTCCGAATAGCTGCCGGCACGGACCGGCTCGGCGGCCCCTCTATTTCGCCTTCAGCTTGGCCAATTCCGTTTTGGCTTCGGCCTTCAGGACGTCGTCCTTCGAGGTCGTCTTGGGCAGGTCGATCGCTTTCTGGAAAGACTGGGCCGCCTCGTCGTATTTCTTGAGCGCGACGAGCGTCCGGCCGAGCTCGAGATAGTGGTTGACGTATTCGGGATGGAGCTCGATGGCCTTTCGGAGATTCTTCTCCGATTCGGCATAGGAGCCCTTGGGGATGGACCCGTAGATGATGCCCCCGAAGAAGCGTTTCGCGCCGCCGATCTCGTCCATCCTGCGGTGCCAGCGCCCCAAGGCGTGATAGGCGAGGTGATTCGTCGGGTCGAGCTCGAGGGCCTTGTCGATCTCGGCTTTGATCTCCTTCGAGGCCGCGATCTGCTCCTTCTTGCCGAGGAGCAAAAGCCGCTTGCCGTTGGAGGCCGCGAGCTGGAAATGGCCCCAGGTGTCGTTCGGGTTGGCGGCCACCGCTTTCCGGGCCAACGCCACGGCATCGGTGTACATCTTCTTCTGCCGCTCCTCGACGTCCTTGTCAGTGGCCGGGATGACATCGGCGATATCGACCAAGGCCCGCGAGGCCTTCCAGAGCGCCGCGTAATTCGCGGGCTCGAGGGCGAGGGCCGCTTGATAATGGGCCAGCGCCGCCTGGTCGTCGAACCTGGAATAAGCGGCGTCGCCCTCGCTGATGTGTTCAGCCGCCGTCTGGGCCAAGGCCGGTCCCGCAAGGAGAGCGGCCACAGCGAAAGCAAAAAGGATCTTCTTCATTTTTTCCCTCCGTGCCCTCTACGTATCGACGATTTCGACGGAATTGTCAAGCCGTCGAAGCCCCTTGGCGAGGGCGGCGGGCCCGGGATCGCTCGAGGAGGAGGCCCGCGACAAAGCCCGCCGCGCCGAGCGCGACGCCGAGGGGGAGAGAGCGCGGCCAGGGGGGGATAGGGAGGAGCGGGAGCCCGGATTCTCCCAGGAAAGAGAAAACCGCGTAGCCCCCGCCGAGGACCAGCCCGAGCAGCCCGGCGAGAGGCGCCCGCTTCTTCAAAAACAAGGCGGCAAGGCCGGGGACGAGCAGGCCTTCGGCCATGATCGTGGAAGCCAGACCGAGGGTCTTGAGGATGTCGCCCAGGCGGGCGGCGATGAGGAGCGCGGCTAGGGCCAGGAGAGTCGTGGTGATCCTCGCCACGAGGAGCGGCCGGCGGCCGGAATCGCCCCCGGCCCGCCCTCCCAGAAGTTCCTTCGTTAGCGTCATGGCCCCGGCGTTGAGGGCGGCGTCCATCGTCGAGAAGATGGCCGCCAGGACGGTCACGAAGAGGAGGCCGCCCAGGAAAGAGCCGGCCTCGCGGCCGACGAAGCGGGTGACGAGAGAGACGCCGCTCCCGCCGTCCGGGAAGAGGGGCAGGAAGAGCATGCCCGCGAGGACGATCCCGGCATAGAAAAGACCCAGGAGAACGGCGGCCGCGGACGTTCCCCGACGAGAGGCCCCCTCGCTCCGGGCGGCCTGCATCCTCTGCCAGGCGATGGGCGAGATCGTCCAGGCCAGGACAAAAGACAGGGCGATGAGGAGGCTGCGTTCACCTCCGGAGAAGACGTCAAAATATCCCGTCCTTCCGGACCCGGCCGCCGCGGCGCGCACGGCGCTCCACGTCGTCCGCGAGGCCAAGGCCGCAACCATGCCTGCGACTCCTGCAATGAGCAGAACGAATTGGAGGACATGGGTCCTGGTCACAGCCTGGAGCCCGGCGGCGGCGGAGTAGACCATGACGATCCCCGCGGCGAGGAGAAGGCTCAGGAAAGGTCCGGTGCCCAGGAATGCGTCCAAGAAGGGCCCGGCCGCGACCATCTGAGAAGCGGCCAGGACGACCATGTACCAGACAACGAGGACGGTCGTCAGCGACCCGGCCGTCCTGCCGTATCGCTCGCGCATCAAAGCGGACGGGGTCAAACCGACGACCGCCCGGATCGGCCGGGTCAGGGCTGTCAGGATGAGCAGAGTCACGACGGCGGGCACGCCGACGATCCAAATCGCGCTCAGGCCGTCGCGGCAGGCTTCATCGGTCGAGACGAGGAGGGAAGCCGCCCCGATCCACGAGGCGCAAAGAGAGAAGGCCACGCGGCCGGCGCCAAGCCGCCGCGAAGCCAGGAAGAATGAATCCAGCGTCCCGGGCCGCCGTTTGAGGCCGAGCCCGGCCGCCCAGAGCACAAGGACATAAGCGGCGATGGCCAGGACAAAACCGGATTTCATGACCGCGAAGTATATAACAAAATGTTATAATATCCGCCATGAAGCGCTTGGGTGTCGTTTTAGCGGGCGGGCTCGCCGTGGCAGCGATCGTTTTATCCCTCCCCGCCCCGGCCGCCCCAGCCGCCGCGGCGGTCACCGCAGATCAGGCGGTGGACAACCTGCAACAGGCCCTCAAGGCCATAACGACCTTCCAGGCCCGCTTCGAGCAGCTCTATTATTCCATGTCCATTTCGGAACCCCTGCGCGAAAAGGGCGACCTCTTCCTGCAGAAGCCCGACCGCATGCGCTGGAACTACAAGACCCCCCAGGACAAGGTCTTCCTTTATAAGGAAGGCGTCCTGGAGATGTATCTGCCGGAAGAAAACCAGCTCACCCGGAGCCCGGTCTCCAAGGAGGCCCTGGAGTCCGACATCTTCGGCATCTTCCTCGGGACGATGTCCTTCCGCGACGCCTATGCCGTCGAGGACAACCCCTTCCCCACCGACGCGACCCGCGTCCGCCAGGTCAAGCTGACCCCCAAGACGGAGGGCGACTATTCCCATATCCTGCTCGAGATCGACGAGACGACTTGGCTTCTGCGCCGGGCCATCTTCCTCGAGTGGGCCGGGAACAAGCGCGAGTTCGTCTTCAGCCAGATCAAGACCGGCGTCCGCATTCCGGCCAAGACCTTCACCCTGAAGGTCCCCCCCGGCACCGAGATCATCGATGACACCGGGGACGGGCTGCGCTAGGGGACGATAAACCTTTCGGTTCGAGGCCCGTATGAACACTCGAGGGCAGGATGCTCTCTCGATGACAGAAGATCGCCAGCTTGTGTCCCGGGCCCTCAGAGGAGACCGGAAGGCATTCGAAATGATCGTTCGCAAATACGAACAGCCGCTCACGAGCTACCTCGGCCGCATGACCGGGGAGCGCGAGGCGGCCCTCGACTTCGCCCAAGAGGTATTCCTTAAGGCCTATTGCTCGCTGGCCTCTTACCGTCCCGACTTCAAGTTCAGCACCTGGCTGTTCAAGATCGCCTCGAACCACATGATCGACCACTGGCGGAAGAAGAAGCTGCCGACCGTCTCCATCGACCAGCCCGTCGACGACGACGAAGGACCGCTCATGCCCCAGGTCGCCGACCCGGGGCCTTCGGTCGCCCGCAAGTTCGAGCTGGCCGAGATCCGGGAGAAGATCGAGCGGGCCCTGGCGTCCATCCCGAAAGCGCTCCGGGAGCTCTTCGTCCTCCGGCACGTCAACGAGTTCTCGTACGAGGAGATCGCCGACATCAAGGGCCTGCCCGTCGGAACGGTCAAGAACCGCGTCTTCCAAGCCAAGGAACTGCTGAGAAAAAAGATGGAGGGATCGTGACGTCCTGTCCTCGCCCTGAAGACCTCTACCTCTATCTCGAGGGCGAGCTCGGCCCTTACGACGCCCGGAAGCTCGAGGAGCATGTCGAATGCTGCCCGGCCTGCCGCGACGCCCTGGCCGAGAGGCGGCTGCTCCACGAGGCCTTCACCACTCTCCCCCCCTTCGAGGTCCCGGAGGGCTTCACCCGGTCGGTCATGGACAGCCTGCCCGAGCCGGAAGGACGGAAGGCCGGCTGGCTGACGCCCCTCATCACAGCCATGGCCGCTCTGGCCATCGGCCTCTTCGGCTTCCGCGTCTTCACCGGACAGAGCTTCTTCGACGTCCTGGTCGCCGTCAACCGCTTCTTCGGCTCGGTCATCGCCTTTGTGACACCCCTGGCCGCCAAGACGCTCCGGCTCGGGAGCGTCCTCCTGAAGCTCGCCGGCGACCTCCTGAGTCTGGGCTTCGCCGGCCTGGCGACCCTCTCGCGCCTCCTGGGCCCGGGAGGGGTCATGGTCGTCATCGGCCTGGGGGCCCTGCTTTCGGCTCTCGCCTTCTTCGGGGCGAGGCGATTCCTCCGCCAGGGAGAACAATCATGATGAAGAAGATATTGACGCTGGCCCTGTTCGGCCTGTTCGTCCTGGCTCCGTTCGCGGCGCCGCCGGCGGCGCACGCGGCGATCAGTTCCCAGAAAGATATCACCGTCGCCCCCGGCGAGACCCAGGCAGAGATCGTCAGCTTCGGCGGCCACGTCCTCATCGAGGGCCAGGTCAAGGGCGATGTCGTGGTCATCGGCGGCTCCATCACGATCAGCGGCGAGGTCGGCCAGAGCGTGGTCGGCATCGGCTCGCGGATCATCGTCAAGCCCACGGGTTCGATCGCCAAGGACCTGGCCGCGCTCGGCGGGACGCTGCAGAAGGAACCCGGCTGCACCATCGGCGGGGACACGATCTATTTCCAGACGCGCGAGCTCAGCGACAGGCTGTTCCGGGACGGCCACCTCTTCAAGGGCGCCTTCTCGCTCTCGCTGATACCGATCATCGTCGTCGTCAAGCTCGTCCTCATCTTCCTCTGGCTTATCGTCACCGTGATGGGCGCCTCCCTCTTCCCCAAACCCATCGCCTTCGCCGCCGGGGAGATCCGGAGGCATTTCTGGCCGACGCTGGGGACCGGGATCCTGGCCATCATCATCTTCACGATGCTCGTGTTCTTCGCGGCCTTGCTGAGCTTCATCCTCATCGGCATCCCCATCGCCCTGGCCCTCGGCGTGGCCGGACTCATCATCAAGGTGTTCGGCCGCCTGGCCGTCTTCTTTATGCTCGGCGAAAGCACCCTGCGGGCCCTCGGTTCGAAGAGCGTCTCCGCCATGGGCGCCGTGCTGATGGGCCTCCTCGTCTTCAGCCTGGCCGGGTTCGTGCCTGTGCTGGGGTTCCTGTTCACGTTCGTGCTGAACGCCGTCGGCTGGGGGATCGCCATCCGGACGAAGTTCGGCTCGCGCGAGAACTGGTTCGTGAAAAAGCCTGCGGCTTGCTAAGGGGCGTCAGAACTCGAGAATCTCTTTTTCTTTCGCCGCGGCCGACTCCTCGGCCTTCGAGACCGTCTCGTCGAGGTGCTTCTGGAGCTGCTCGATCCCGGAGAACTTGTCGTCCTCGGTGATCTCCTTCTCTTTTTCAAGGTCCTCGATGAACTCCTTGGCCTCGCGGCGCATGTTGCGCAGGGCGGTCTTCTCCTCCTCGAGCATCTTGCTGATCTTCTTGGCCATCTCCCGGCGGCGCTCCTCGTCGAGGGGCGGGATGGGGACGCGGAGGAGTTTGCCGTCGTTGAGAGGATTGAGGCCGAGGTCGGCCCCGCGGATGGCCTTGTCGACCGGCTCGAGCATCGAGGGGTCGTAGGGCTGGACGACGATGAGGGTCGGTTCGGGGATCTTGATGGTCGCGACCTGGTTGATCGGCGTGGGGACGCCGTAATAGCTGACCTTGATCTCCTCGAAGATGCTGATATTGGCCCGGCCGGTCCGGAGCATGCCGATCTCCTTGCGGAAATGGTCGGCCGAGGTCTTCATCTTCTTGGCCGTATCGGCGAGCACGTCTTTGATCATGGTGTTCCTCTCAGTAGACCCGCGTGCCGATGGTCTCGCCCATGACGGCCCGCCTGATGTTGCCGCCTTGGCCCAGGGCGAAGACGAGGATGGGCATGCCGTTATCGCTGCAGAGCGAAATGGCCGTCGCGTCCATGACCTTGAGGTTCTTCTTGAGGACGTCGATGTAGCGGATGGCCTTGAACCGCTTGGCCGCCTTGTCG
>JADGNU010000254.1 GCA_017883305.1 Candidatus Aminicenantota bacterium
TAAGACGGGGTCAAACCTACGGCAGGGAGCGGATTCCGAGGAGCGACCATCAGCACCGCTCCGGAGTGACTCGGAGGAGCGGCGCTGGAAAATATCCGAATAGGGGTGAAAAAGTTTAGGTTTGACCCCTTCTTCTTTTGCTAGACCCGGGCCCTGTCTATTTGTTACAATTCCCGCGCCTTGAGAGCCGCCTCGCTCTTCCCGAATCTCCCCCAAGGACGGTGAACCATGTTCAAAGGACACCCCAAAGGTCTCTACGTCGCATTCTTCGCCAATATGGGCGAACGATTCGGCTTCTACACCATGATCAGCATCTTCGTCCTGTTCATGCAGGCGAAGTACGGTCTCTCCGCGGCCGCCGCGGGCTCCATCTACGCGACCTTCCTGGTCGGCGTCTACATCTTCCCCCTGCTCGGAGGTTTCCTGGCCGATCGTTTCCTCGGCTACGGCCGGACGATCAGCCTGGGCATCGTCGTCATGTTCATCGGCTATATCCTGCTGGCCCTGCCGACGGCGATGAACACGGGATTCCCGCTCGTCGTCACCGCCCTGGCCGTCGTCGCTCTGGGCACGGGCCTGTTCAAGGGCAACCTCCAGGCCCTTGTCGGCAACCTCTACGACGACCCCAAGTACGCGAGCATGCGCGACCGGGCCTTCAACATTTTCTATATGGGCATCAATATCGGGGCCATGTTCGCCCCCTCGGCCTCGATGGCCGTGTGCAATTGGATCCTGGCCAAGTCGCACTTCGTCTACGATGCCCGCATCCCGGCCCTGGCCAACGAGTTCCTCAAGGGCAAGCTGGCCGACGCCTCTTCCTTCCTGACCATAGCCCAGGGCCAGGACCCGTCCGTGACCCTGGACACCTTGGGCCGGTTCTCCACGAACTACATCAACACCCTGAGCAAGTCCTATCACCTCGGCTTCGGCGTCGCCTGCCTCAGCCTCATCGCCTCGATGATCATCTTCTGGGCCTTCCGCAAACATTATCAGGCTGCCTCCCTGACCGAACGTCAGAAGGCCAAGTCCGAAGCGTTCAAGTCCCAGGTCGTCGAGCTCACCAAGGAACAGACGCGCGAGCGCTTCGTCGCCCTCGGCCTCGTCTTCTTCGTCGTCATCTTCTTCTGGATGGCCTTTCACCAAAGCGCCGTCACCTTGACCTTCTTTGCCAGGGACTACACGGTCCCCAGCGTCAGCAAGGCCACCAACCTTTGGTTCGACCTGGTGGGCCTCCTGGCCATCTTCCTGTCGGTCCTGGGCCTCGTCTTCCTTGTGAGGAAAGCCTCGGGCCGCCTGACCCGCATCCTGGGCGGCGTCGCCTTCGTCGGCTTCGCTGTCCTGGCCTACCTCCGCTACAGCGGCTACGCCGCGACGAATCCGTTCCAGCCCCAGATGTTCCAGCACTTTAACCCCTTCTTTATCGTCGTTCTGACCCCGCTCGTCGTGGGCATCTTCGGCTGGCTCAACCGCAAGGGCAAGGAGCCGTCGGCGCCGCGCAAGATCGGCATCGGCATGCTGCTGACCGCCGCCGCCTATGCCATCCTGGTCGCGGCCTCGCTCGGCCTGGCGAGCCCCAAGGCCCTCGGCGGCCTGGTCGCCCCGGCCGCGTCCCAGGTCTCGGTCTACTGGCTCATCTCGACCTATTTCATGCTGACGATCGCCGAGCTCTTCCTCAGCCCGATCGGCATCTCCTTCGTCTCCCGCGTCGCCCCGCCGAAGTACAAGGGCCTGATGCAGGGCGGCTGGTTCGCGGCGACGGCCGTGGGCAACTCGCTCGTCGGCGTCACCGCCTGGTTCTGGATGCGCGTGCCCCTTTGGGCGGTCTGGACCATCCTGGCCGGCGCCTGCGTCCTCTCCGCGGCGTTCATTTTCTCCGTCATGAAGCGGCTGGAGCGGGTGGCCCGGGCCTAGCGGGGTCAGAGGATCGCTTTTTTCTTCTCGAGATAATAGAGGTAGTTCTCGTAGGTGACGTCCGGCGGGACGCGATGGTCGACGCACGGCAGGTAGCCGCCGCGCTCGACCAGAGGCCGCAGCTTCTCGAGCTCGCGGTCGATGGCGTCCCTGCCGGCGATCAGAGCCAGCTTGTTGACGCCGCCCAGTAGGAGCACGTCCGTGCCGTAGTCGTCCCGAAGCCGCTGCGGGTCCGTGTGCGCGGCCTCGATAGGGAACATGCCGTTGATGCCGCCCCGGAGCCATCCGGGCACGAGGTCGTAGATGCGTCCGTCGCAGTCGAGGACATTGACCAAAATGCCGCGCGCCTTGAGGGCGTCGGTGATGCGCTTATAGCGGGGCACCATGAGCTCCTCGAAGAGCTTGGGGGACATGAGCGGGCCGTGGTTGTAGCACATATCCTCCCACCACCAGGCCACGTCGACCTCTCCGCCGGGGGGGATGTGGCGCTCGATGAGCTCGAGGTCCATCCGGGTGATGTGCTCCATCATCTCCTCGACCCAATCCCGGTCGGTCATCAGGGCGATCGACAGGTTCTCGAGGCCCATCCAGTCCCTGAGCCAGCCATAGAGCGATCCGCAGTGGAAGAGGATGGGCATATCCGCCGCGCGGGCCGCCGCGATCGCCGCTTTGACGTCGCCGACCCGGCCGGCGCGCCGGGGATCGAGCCGCTCGTCGCGCAGCTTCTCCCAATCCTCCCGGGTCTCGACGGCGAACTTGAGGAACTTGGGCATCGAGGAGTCGTAGTCGAGCATCTCGGTGAGCGCCCCGTCCCTCGTCTGAACGATGCGGCGGTCGCCCCGGCGCTCGATCGTCTTCTCCTCGAACTCGGGGAAGAGGCCCTTGTGGATGGGGACCTCGGGGATGATCGAGATCCCCTCGAGGCCCAGGTGCCTCTCGACATCCTCGTTCGTCCGGCACTCGGCCGGCAAGCCCTGGTCGTGCCAGACGGCGATCGTCTTGTCCCAATAGCCGAACTCCATGTCGGGGACGCGGTCCGGCTTCTCCCAGCGGAAAACCTTGTTGAATCGTTCTCGGGTGGTCATGGGCGGGACGATGATATCCCGGAGACCCTCGCCCGTCAACCCGGTGCCCCACGGTTTTAGGCGCGTTGAAATGAGCCTCGGCCTGTACTAGAATAGGGCAGCGATCAGAGCGGTCAATATGAGCGTTCGGATAGGATACCGGAGCTTTTTCGCCCTCTTGGGCTTAGCCTGCTTCCTCGCCTCCGGCTGCGCCCGGAAAAGCCCCGTTCCCGCCGTCGTCGTCGCCGTAGACGCCGGCTGGCACGAACGGACCGCGGCCGCCGAGATCCGCCGCTATATCTACCTGCGGACGGGCGTTCTCCCCGACCTCAGGGAAGCCCGGATGTTCTCTGGCATCCCCGGCGGGGCCGTGGCCGTGGTCGAAAAAGGCGGCTCCCTCGCCCGGGGGATCGAAGACCCCGGCGCGGCCGCCCGGATCGCCGCACTCGGGACCGAGGACTACTGGCTCAAGACCCTCGCCAAAGGCTCCGGCCGCGTCGTCCTCGTGGCCGGCGGAGGAGGCCCTGGCGTTCTCTATGGCGCTTACCAGCTCGCCGAAATGCTCGGAGTCCGTTTCGGTCTCGACGGCGACGTCGTTCCCGACGGGACCATCCCGATGCCGGGGCTCGACCTCGACGAGGCGGGGCACCCCCTCTTCGCGGTCCGCGGCATTCAACCTTTCCACGACTTCCCCGAGGGCCCGGACTGGTGGACGCTCGAAAGCTACAAGGCCATCCTCGGCCAGCTCCCCAAGCTGAGGATGAATTTCTTCGGTCTCCACACCTATCCGGAGAACCCGAGCAAAGAACACGGCGCCACGCCCAACGCCGAACCCACGGTCTGGATCGGCCGCGAAGGCGATTTCCGTCCCGACGGGACGGTCACGTCGAGCTACCCGTCGAGCTACCAGAACACGGCCCGGGGCAACTGGGGCTACGAATCCCGGAAGACCGGCGATTTCCACTTCGGCGCCTCCCTTCTCTTCGAGCGCGACGATTTCGGCAACGATGTCATGGAAGGCTTTAGCCCCGACCCGGCCACACCCGAGGCCTCGAACGAGGTTTTCAACCGGGCCGCGGCCGTCTTCCGCAACGCCTTCAGCCTGGCCCGGCGCCTCGGAGTCCAGACCTGTGTCGGGACGGAGACGGCGCTGACTGTCCCTGACCTGGTCAAGAAGCGCCTGACCGATTCGGGCCTCGACCCGAAAGACCCGGCGGTCGTGAAGGGCCTCTACAAGGCCATGTTCGGGCGTATCGCCGCG
>JADGNU010000255.1 GCA_017883305.1 Candidatus Aminicenantota bacterium
GAGAAGCTCGGTCAGCTTCTGAACGACCCCTTCCTGGGTCAGTCCTTCGACGATGACCCGGCCGATGAGGGGCAGCGTGATCGACCCGTCCTCGGAGACGCGGACCGTCTGGCTCAGCTCCGCGACCTCGAAGACGCTGATCTCGAGAAGGTCGCCGGGGCCGATGCGATAGGCCCGGACGAACTGGTCCCGCGCCGCCTGCGTCTGGGCCGGCGTCTGGGTCTGAGGCAGGATTTGGGCTAGGCCCGATGCTGTCAAAAGGGAAAGGAGTGCGATAAGGGTCGTGGCTTTCTTCATATCGATGCTCTTCGCTTGTTTAGTCGTGCTTTCAGGCTAGAAGTCGTAGGTTAGATTGAGGCCATAGAATGTCCGCTGGTCGCCCTCGCCCGGGATATTCGAAGTTCGCGCCCACCAGCTGACGACGAACCCGAGCGCCGCGTTTTTCATGATCCTATAATAAAGGGCCCCTGAGTGGATGTCGTAACGGTCGAGTCTGGTCACCCCGGCCCCTCCGCCGCCGGCCACAGGATATCGATTCTGTCCCCTCGAATAATCGTAATCGAGCCGCAAGAATGGCAGGGGGTAGAGGGAGGCCCCGACGCCGGGACGGGTCTCGATGTAATAGGCGTCCCCGTACCAAATGGAGAACTGGACGTCACGGAGATAAGACCCTCGGAGGGACAACATCTTGGCCAGCCGGAATGATAGCAGTGTATCGCCGACGAGGCCCTTATATTCGGGAGTGCCCGCTCGCAGCGGATCGAACTTCTTGTACCCCAGACGGAGGCGGCCCCGGATGCGGCGCCCGAGCCGGGAAAACTCGAGGCCTCCGAAAACTGCGCCGCTCTCGGCGTCCCTTAGGGCGGACTCGGCCGCGAATTCAAAATTGTAGCGTCCGTATTCGAGATCGATGAAGAAGCGCCTGTTCTCGGCGGCTTGATAATACAGCGACAGATTGGCGTAGCTCTCCTGCCTGTTCAACCGCTCGCGGAGGTTGAAGCCGCCAAAATCGATGCTCTCGTAATTGTATTTGACGGTCCGATAGCCCATGGCGAACGAGGTCTTCCACCCCAGCTTCAACAGGGCCGATCCGCCGTAGCCGAGCTCTTTCCGCCGCGGCCGGATATCGATCTCCGTGCTATAGCGCTCCCGGGCGTCCGAGTAGACTCCGTCGACACTGAAGAAAGCGTTCTTCAGGTCGAGCTGGGCCGATCCCCTGAAGTAATAGTTCCAGGTCCTCTCGCGGTCGGTCTTGGAGTACCAGACGTATTGGGGCGAGCCGTAGACGGACAGCACGAACTTCCTGTGGATCGGAACATAGAACGTGGCCGCCGGCCCCGCCGTGAGCGTAAAATCCTTGACCGGATTCGACGGCGTGTAATAGAGGTTCGAATCGCGGCCGGCATTGGCGATGACGAGCGCCGGCTGGATGATGAACGGGCCGAAATGCCAAGGGGCATCCCGCATGAGCCTCTGGAGCTCGAGGCCTCTCCACGTCTGCGAATGGCCCGCGGCCGGGATCAGGAAAAGAGCCGCCGCCAAAACGGCTCCGGCAATGCCTGATCGGAGCGTGCCCCGGAGAAGTCCCCTCATGAGTATTTCTCCTCATGGAAGCCGATGCCCATGTTGGTCAAATTCTGGATGATGCGGTCCCTGTCCCCGTCGACCGCCGCGTCGATGACGCCCTTCAGCTCGAGCTCCCGTCCCATGAGCTTCCCCGTGGCCGGCGCGATATAGATCCGTTCGAACTTCGTGGCCTGGGTCCGTTCCTTTTCGATCAGGAGCTCCTCGTAGAGTTTCTCTCCGGGCCTCATGCCGACGAACTTGATCTCGATATCCTCCTCTTTCTGACCTGACAGCCGGATCAAGGTCTTGACCATATCCAGGATCCGGATAGGTTCCCCCATGTCCAAAACAAAGATCTCGCCCTTGTCGCCAAGCGTGTTGGTCTGGATGATCAGGCGGACAGCCTCGGGGATCGACATGAAGTACCGCCGGACATCCGGGTGGGTCACGGTGACCGGCCCGCCTTTGGCGATCTGCTTCTGGAAGAGAGGGATGACGCTGCCCCGGCTGCCGAGAACGTTGCCGAACCGGACGCAGGCGAATTTCGTCCGGCTCGTCGTGGCCACTTCCTGGACGATGATCTCGCCGATCCTTTTCGTCGCGCCCATGACGTTGGTCGGGTTGACGGCCTTGTCGGACGAGATGAAGAGGAACCGCTCGACCCCGGCGCTGCAAGCGCTGTCGATCAGGTTGTTCGTCCCGACGACGTTGTTCAGGATGGCTTCCGAGGAGTTGAACTCCATGAGGGGGACATGTTTGTGGGCCGCGGCGTGGAACACGATCTCCGGCCGGTAGTGCATGAATAGGGCCCGCATCCGGTCCGCGTTCATGATGCTCGCGATCACCGGGTGGATGATCGGGCCCTTGGCAAAGCTGGCCTTGAGGTCGTTGTCGATCTCGAAAATGCTGTTCTCGTCCTTGTCCAGGAGGACGATCTCGCTCGGCCCCAGGGTCGCGAGCTGGCGGCAGAGTTCCGAGCCGATCGACCCGCCCGCGCCGGTGACAAGGATGCGTTTGCCCCGGTAGGCGGCGGACACCTCCTCGAGGTGCTTGTCGAGCTGGAAAACGCTCCGGCCGAGAAGGTCGTCGATGTTGACATCGCGGACCCGGGTGACCTTGACCCGCTCGTCGAGCAGCTCGAAGAGGCCGGGCACGATCCGGGTCTTGAGCCCGGCCTTGGTGCACAGATCGATGATCCGCCGCAGCTCCCTCGACGAGGCGTTGGCGATGGTGATGATCGCCTCCTGCACGCCGAGCTTCCGGGCGATCGCGGGGATCTGGGCCGTGCTGCCCAGGACCGGGATGCCCTGGACCCTCTTCCCGACCTGTTTCAAGTTGTCGTCGATGAACCCGACGATGACGACCCCGAGGTCGGTCCTGCTGATCAGTTCCTTGGCCACCAGGTTCCCGGCGCCGCCCGCCCCGACGAGGATCGTCCGGGCGTGATTGTGAGCGGCGGCATTGAGTCTCAGCTGATTCCGGTTGAGCCCTTCCGTGTAAATACGCCAGAAAATGCGGACGCCCAGCGTACCAAGAAGGGAAAACATGAACTCCATGGCGATGATGCTGAGCGGCAGCCGGAAATGGGGAAGACTCACCGGGAGCTCGAGGCGCCCGATCAACAGGACAAAGCTCGTCGGCAGCAGGGCGATGAAGATCCTGACGGCATCGTGGACGGATACGAACCGCCAGATGGTCAGGTAGACGGACATCAGGCCGAAGCTGAGAACGCGGGCGAAAACAACGAAGGGAAAGAGAATCATCATCTGGAGGACTTCCGGCTGGGACGGGATGCCCTCGAATCTGATCACGAAAGGCAGCAGAAAAGCCACCGTGAACACGACCGTGTCGATGACGATCTGGGTCAATCTCGAGTACATGAGCTTCGACAGCGCCGCTTTCAGCCTTCCCATGTCACTCCCTGCCTTCCAAGATATCCCGCAGGACGCCGCAGACATAACTCAGCTCATCATCGCTCAATGTCGGGAAGATCGGAAGAGAAAAACAGCCGCTCCAGATCCGTTCGGCTTGGGGAAAATCCTCGGGCTTCAGATGATAGGTGTCCCGATAGTAGCTCATGCGGTGGAGAGGGCGGTAATGGACCGACGTGCCGATCCCCTTTTCGGCCAACATCTCGATGCACCGGTCCCGGCCGACGGGGGCGCCGGGCTTGAGAACGACGGGGAACAGATGCCAGGCCTGGTCCTCGACCGGGCCGTGGGAAACGGGCAGATCGAGATGGGGCACGCCGGCCAGGTCCCGGAGATAGTGCTTCGCGCAGCGCAGCCGCTCCCTCTGGAAATCCCAGGCCCTCTCGAGCTGGGCCAGCCCGATCGCGGCGTTGATGTCGGGCATATTGTACTTGAAGCCGGGGGCGACGACATCGTACTCCCAGCCCGGTTTGGCCGAGGTGAAGCGGTCCCAAACGACGCGGTCGATGCCGTGCAGGCGCATCGTCCTGGCCCGAGCGGCGATCGCGGCATCGTTGGTCGTCAGCATGCCGCCTTCGCCCGTGGTAATCGTCTTGTTCGCGTAAAAGCTGAAGCAGGTGACGTCGCCGATCGACCCGACCATCGCATCCCCCAGCTTCGTGGGGAAGGCGTGGGCGGCGTCCTCGACGACGCGGATGCCGTGCTGACGGCA
>JADGNU010000256.1 GCA_017883305.1 Candidatus Aminicenantota bacterium
TAGGTGCCGGGCGTCGCGAAGCTGTCTTTTCCATCGCCGAACAGGACTTCCAACCGGTCGTCTGCCCCGCTGTCTGTAACCAGATCGAGATTCCCGTCGCCATTGAAGTCGCCGGTAGCGACGCCGTGCGTATGTGGCCTGACCGCGACGGTAACCGGCGAATGTGGCGCTGGCGCGAAAGTTCCCCGGCCGTCGCCGAGCAGCACCGTCAGATGCTGTGTTTCATGGTTCGCGAACGCAAGATCGAGCCAGCCGTCCCGGTTGAAATCGCCGACGGCAATATCGTTGGGGCTATGCCCGGCGGGAAACGGCGAGCCGGGCGCCGGCGAGAAACCTCTTTTGCCATCTCCCAACAGCACGGAGACATCGCCGCTCTGCTCGTTTGCGGTCACGATATCGAGCTTCCCATCGCCGTTGAAATCGGCGATCGCAACGCTGCCAGGCCCGGATCCGACCGTAAAGCGCAGGTCGCTCGTCGGGGATGCGAGAACGCTTTGTCCCAGAGTAATAGATAGGGCTACGACAACCAGCATCGAGCGGACCATGACTTCCTCCGAAGGCGGGTGACTGTCCGGGCGGCACGCTTCCACGACGTCAGCGACGTGTCGCGTCATCCGGCCGCGTAGACGATTTCCTTATATATACATAGCGTTTCAATTGCGTGTTGGCCAGCTGCGCCGGTCAGTCCTCCTCGACCTTGCGGCCGATGTAGCTGGAGTAGTCGGTCCCGAAAGGATAGGAAATTCCTTTTTGCGCTCGGCGTGAAATCGCGGACCGCGGACTCTCGGTCAAGCCTTCCCATCACGACGAAGAGGGTATCGTGGCCCCGAGCGGATGTCAACATCTCGAAATTGAGCCCACCTGGCTGTCGGCGGGCGGATGATCGGGCGGACGAGTCCGGAATGCGGCCAAAAAAGAACGGGCCACTCCCCTCTCCCGGTCGCCGGCTATTCGTACTCTTTGCTCTCCTCGCCCGCGACGTCACCCGGGCGATGAACTCCATGTCGTCCATCCGCTCGAGCTCGGCGCCTTCCGGACCGTGCCGATAGCCGACCTGGCCCTCGTTTTCGAGAAAAGACAAACGCTCCAGGGCCAGCACCGGCCGGACCATGTACTTCCCGATCCGCTCGGCCTCCGTCTTTGTCCGGGCCCGGACCCGGCTGTGGACGTTGAAGCCCGTGTGCCGCCAGCTGAGGATCCTCTCGACCCACTCAGGGCTGAGCAATCCCCCTGTCGACGAGAAGCCTGAGGACCTCCCGGCCGAAGATCTCGGCCAGTCGGGCGTCGTCCAGACGCGGTTGCCTGTGGAAGATCCCCGCCCGGTCGATACCGCCCTCGGTCACCAGCAGATGCAGGTGCGGGCGGAAGTGGATCCGGTCCCCGGAGGTCTGGACGGTGACAACCATGCCGGGCACGATCTCTTCGCCCACCAGGGCCTCAAAATGGACCGTGAGGGTCCGGACCGCCGCCCGGCAGAGCTCCCCAAGAGCCGGCGCCGGTACTTGAAGAAGACCCTCAGCGTCTTCGGGATCGTCAAGACCACCTGGCGGTGAGGGACGTCGAGGAGCAGGGTCCCCCGCACCCATTCGCCCCACTCCTCCAGGCGTTTAGCATGACACAACGGGCAGAAGCCGCGGGTCTTGCAGGAGAACGTCAACAGATGTTCACTGCGGCAGTCCGGGCAGCGGATCCGGGCAGCGCTTCGCAGTCCTCATGAGCCCGCAACGGATCATGAGGGCGAAGCCCCCGCGCGGGTTGGCCCGCTGGGCCATCCCCCTCCTTCAATGCGAATTGAAGATTCCGCTATCCATCGACAGCCCCAATCCGAGAGCGATGGAAGCGGCGCTCAAAATCCACAAGGTGCGGGCGCTTCTCAATTCTGTGACTGGCGAGAAATCGTCCCTTGACTCCATCCTCCCCATCATCCGCGAATTCAAGCCGCCCAAGCCCTCCTAGGCCAGGACCCTTCCCTTCAAGAGCTATCTCCGCTATTCGAGGGAGCGGGCGAAGGCGGGGACGGAAGAAAGCTGATCTTCTCTTCGAGGGCCCAGCGGGGTCCCGACTGCACTAGATGGCCCTACAGCGCCTCGAGAACTTCAAGGACGAGGTCGTACTTCCCGAGCGGCGGGCTGACCTGAACGCCCTGGACCATCCCCTTGATCGCGCTCAACACCTCCTGCGCGATAGCCACTCCCTCCCGGCGGGCGAACTCGGGTCCCCTGTCCTGGGCCCGGTGCATCCGCTCCATGACATCCGGAGGAACAGAAGCGCCAGGCACCTCGTTATGCATGAATTCGGCGTTGGCCAGGCTCCAGAGCGGCCAGATGCCTCCGAGGATAGGGACGCGGAAACGGGCCGTTTTCTCTAGGAAACTCTCGAGCGCCCTGATGTCGAAAACCGGCTGGGTGATGGCGAACTCCGCTCCGGCCTCGATTTTCCTTTCGAACCGTGCGATCTCGTAATCTAGATTAATGGCCCCCGGATTCACGCCAACACCGATCAGGAACGATGTCGGTTTGGCCATGGCCTTGCCGCCGATGTCGACGCCACGGTTGAGACCACTGACGACACTCGTGAGGCCGATGGAATCGACGTCGAAAACGGCCGTCGCGCTCGGGTAATCGCCTAGCTTGGGCGGATCGCCGGTAATGATCAGCATGTTCCGGATCTTGTTGGCTTGAAGCCCGAGAAAATCCGACTGCATGCCGAGGAGGTTTCGGTCGCGGCACGTATAGTGGAGAAGGACCTCGACCCCCGCCTCCGCGGCCAAGATCACGGCGAGAGCCATGGGGCTCATCCGGGCGCTGGCCCGAGGCCCGTCGGGGATATTGACGCAGTCGACCCCGTGCCTTCCGAGGTTTCGGGCCGTTTCGACCCCCGCCGCCGGGTCGTGGCCGCGAGGAGGGACGATCTCGACGCTCGTTACGAACACGCAGTCTACGAGCTTCTTCCCAAGCGCCGACTTCTCGCGCATGGGGACCACAGACACGGCCGCAGCCTCGGCGGGGCGCAAAGGCGCGGTAACCGCGCGCCGGGGCGGCTGATGGGCCTTGACGGCGGCCCGCATGGCCCTGATGTGGGCGGGCATCGTGCCGCAGCATCCACCAATGACCTTGACGCCACTCTGGATGAACCGTTTTGCGTACTCGGCCATGTAATCGGGCGAGCAGAGGTAGATGTTCCGGCCCTCGACCTCGCGCGGCATCCCGGCGTTTGGCATAGCCGCCAGCGGCCGGCCGCTGACTTTGGCCATGCGCTCAATGCACTGGAGCATCGGCGCCGGGCCGACGCTGCAGTTGACGCCGATGACGTCGGCGCCCAGATCCTCGAGTTTCGCGGTGAATACTTCGGGAGTCGTGCCGAAGTAGCTGTTCCCGTCCTCGTCAATCGTCATCTCGGCGACCAAGGGGAGCGCGAGGCTTGTCCGGCGGACAGCCTTGATGGCGGCTTCGATCTCGTGGATATCAGAAAAAGTCTCGAGGATGATGAGGTCGACACCGCCGTCGCGAAGGGCAGTAGCCTGTTCGGCGAAAACGTCTTCGGCCTCGGCCGCGGAGAGATTTCCCAAGGGAGCGATTTTCACGCCGAGAGGGCCGATGGAGCCAGCCACGAAAACGGCCTCCCCGGCTTCTTCCCTGGCAATCGCGGCGCCGGAGCGGTTGATGTCACCGACCTTGTCGTTGAGCCCGTATTTCCGGAGCTTCAGACGGTTGGCCCCGAACGTGTTCGTTTCGATGATATCGACGCCGCTTTGAATGTACTCGCGGTGGACCTCCTTGACGATCGCAGGATTGGTCAGGTTGAGCTCGTCGAAGCAGGTGTTCAAGTAAACGCCCTTGCTGTAAAGGACGGTCCCCATGCCGCCGTCGCAGAGAAGGACCCGGTCGGCCAACGCGTCGAGAAAACGGTTCTTCATCCGAGGTCTCAGAAATCAGGCCTGAAAGGGCCGTGAATGATTATAGTATTTCGGCAAGGCCGAGTCCAAGGCCACGCGCGTCGACACCAACGGCTGGATAAACGTACATCTCGAGGGCACGCCGCGCGAAATCGGTTTCCAGCACGGCTGGCTCCTGGCCCCGGAGATCGACGACCTGATGCGAGCCCTATCCCATTTCCTCGAGGGTTCGACGAAGCGCGACTTGGCCTTCTTCCGAGCCGCGGCCGAGCGCATCG
>JADGNU010000257.1 GCA_017883305.1 Candidatus Aminicenantota bacterium
GAACCGACGGAACGAGGTCCTGGCCGACGACGCCGAGAGGGCATCGGTCGCCGCCGATTGGCTCGGCGGCCGCGCCGATCCCCGGCGCCGCCTCAACGACGCTTGGACCCTGGTCATGGGCGGCCAGTTCCACGACATCATCCCGGGGACGAGCATCCCCAAGGCCTACGAATATGCCTGGAACGACGAGGTCCTGGCGCTCAATCAATTCGGCATCGTGCTCACGAGCGCCGTGGGATCGGTCGCCGAGGCCCTCGACACGCGCGTCCAGGGCTCCGCCGTCGTCGTCACGAACGGCTTGTCCATCCCTCGCGAGGACTTGGTCGAGGCGGCCGTCGAATTCGCCGCCGGACTTCCCAAGGCCGTCCGCGTCCTCGGCCCCGACGGCCGGGAGACTCCGGCCCAGCTCACGAACGGCAAGGTCGTCTTCGTAGCCAAGGTCCCGGCTGTCGGATTCGCCGTCTACGACGTTCGGCCGGCCGAGGAGCCCATGGCCTCCTCGCTCAAGGTCGGGCCTTCGTCGCTCGAGAATCCCCGCTACCGCGTGACCCTGAACGCCGACGGGGACGTGTCGTCCCTATTCGATAAATCCATCGGCCGCGAGCTCCTGTCCGCGCCCGCCCGGCTCGAGATCAAGACCGACAAGCCCGCGCAATGGCCGGCCTGGAACATGGATTGGGCCGATCAGAGCCGGCCAGCCCGGGCCTACGTCGGCGGCCCGGCCAAGGTCCGGGTCGTCGAGAACGGTCCGGCCCGCGTCGCGGTCGAGATCAGCCGCGAGGCCGAAGGATCGGTCTTTGTTCAGACGGTGCGTCTGGCGGCTGGAGACGCGTCGGGCCGGGTCGAGTTCGCCTTGGTCGTAGACTGGAAGACCCCGGCGAGCCACCTCAAGGCTGTCTTCCCGCTCGCGGCCAAGAACAAGGTCGCGACCTACAACTGGGACATCGGTACGATCGAGCGGCCGACCGACAGCGAAAAGCAGTTCGAGATGCCCTCCCACCAGTGGGTCGATCTGACCGACGCGTCCGGCGCGTTCGGCGCCACCGTCCTGACCGGGGCCAAGTTCGGCTCGGACAAGCCCGATGACCACACCCTGCGGTTGACCTTGGCCCGCACGCCCGGCATCGAAGGACGCCGCGGCTACACCGACCAGACATCGCAGGACTGGGGCCGACACGAGATCGTCTACGGCATCGCAGGCCATGACGGGGACTTCCGCAAGAGCGGCACGGACTGGGAGGGCCTTCGGCTCGACCAGCCGCTGGCCGCGTTCCTCGTTCCGGCGCACGCCGGAGCGCTCGGGAAGTCGCTCTCCCTCATGTCGGTCGGAAATGGCCGCGTCCGGGCCCTGGCCCTGAAGAAGGCCGAACAGAGCGAAGAAATCGTCGTCCGGCTGGTCGAGATGAGCGGCAAGCCGGCCAAGAGGGTCAAGGTGACGTTCGCCGCTCCACTCCTCGCAGCCAGGGAGGTCAACGGCATCGAAGACGCCGTCGGGCCCGCTCCCCTGGAAAAAGGCGCCCTCGTCGCGAATTTTGGGCCCTTCGAGGTCCGCTCCTTCGCCGTGAGGATGGGCCCGGCGACGGTCCGCACGGCGGCGCCGAAGTTCGAAACCGTGCCACTCGAATGCGACGTCTACGCGGCGACGCGCGACGGCGAGATCCCGGTCGGTGGGCTCGACGCCGAAGGCCGGAGCCTGCCGGCGGAAATGCTGCCGGCCCGGATCGCCTACGACGGGATCGAGTTCGCGCTCGGCCCGACCGATGCGCGTAACGCCGTGACGGCCCGGGGCCAGGTCCTGGCGCTGCCGGCCGGGACGAACGGGCGGGTCTATATCCTGGCCGCGTCGGCGGCCGGTGACCGGAAGTCCGCGTTCAAGATCGGCGGCAGGCCGGCGGAATTGACGATCCAGGATTGGGGCGGATACATCGGCCAATGGGACAATCGGGTCTGGACGACCACGCAGGAGTTCGCCCCCCCGGCGCCGGGCCGCGATCCTCGCCTCAGGACGATCCAGGAATACGCCGCCCTGACCCCGGGATTCATCAAGCAAGCGCCTGTGGCCTGGTTCGCCTCGCACCGGCACCTGCAGGACGGGACGAACGACCCCTACGCCTACTCTTACCTGTTCGCTTACGTGCTCGAGGTGCCGGCCGGGGCGGCGACGCTGACCTTGCCGGACGACGATCGGATCCGGATCCTGGCCGTTACGGTCTCAGACGAAGGCCGCGCGGCCCGACCGGCCCAGCCGCTCTTCGACACTCTGCAGCGCTGAGGGGCGAATCGCATCAGTGGCAATGTCCGCCTCAAATCTTGTGCCATTGCGGCCGCTTTCCTCGCCTCGGGTGTCACGGGGACTCAAAGGCTTGAAAACCTTAATGGGGTGGGAGTAGAGTGAGGACGATCGCTCCATGGGGGAGCAAGCCATTCCGTCGCTTCGCCGTCGCCGAGCCCCATAACAGAAGAGGCCTTTCAATTCCGTCAGGGGAAAGGAGCATGAAGATGAGAAACCGGAGACTGATCATCCTGGCGATTCTGGCCGTGTTCTTGGGGACAATGGCCGTCTGGGCTCAAGAGGACATCGAAGGCAGCCACGATCATCCGCTCGCGACCAGGATGCCGGGCTACTACATCGACAGCTACGCCGTCGAGGAATTCGGGGCGTTCGCCCCGACGGTCATAGGCGGCAAGGAGGTCAACTGGGAAGGCAAGAAGTATTCGATCAGCTATTCCCGGAAAGAAAGCACTCCCCAGATCAGCATGCTGCAGATCACCCGTAATTACGAGCAGGCCCTGAAGGCCGCGGGGGCCATCATCCTTGGCGGCGACGAGAGGAGGCTCGCGGCTGAACTTCGCAAGGGCGGCGCCATGACGGGGATCTATATCGAGGCTTTCAACGAAGGCAACACCTACAGCCTCACGATCGTCGAGAGCCAGCCCATGCGGCAGGACGTTGTCGTCGATGCCGCCGCGATGGGCAAGGACATCACCGCAACCGGCAAGGTCATCATCTACGGGATCACCTTCGACACCGGTTCGGCCGTGATCAAGCAGGAATCGGAACCATCGCTCGTGCAGATCGTCAAGCTCCTGCAAAGCCGCCCGACCCTCAAGATGTACGTCATCGGACATACCGACAACGTCGGGACACTCGAGCTCAACCTCAAGCTCTCGGCCGACCGTGCCGATGCCGTTGTCAAGGCGATCGTCGGACGCGGGATTGCGGCAAGCCGGCTGAAGGCGGCCGGAGTGGCCTCTTATTGCCCGGTCGCCTCCAATGCCAGTGAGCAGGGCCGGGCGCAAAACCGGCGAGTGGAGCTCGTCGAACAATAAACGGGCACCTAGCACGTCTTGACTTCGCTTGCTCGAGATGCAGGTCTCGAGTAAAATTCAGGCCAACAAAGGCCCTCAATAAGGCCGCGAGGAGTTGTCCATGAGAAGAGCCCTGTTCCTGAATTTGGTCCTGATCGTCGGCTGTTTTGTCATTTTCGGTTCTGTCCCCGCCGTCCAAGCCGATGACGCGGCCCCGGCGGCCAAAGTCGACAAGCTCTTCGAAAAGTGGAATTCTGCCGATTCGCCGGGAGCGGCCGTGGCCATCATCAAGGACGGGATGGTCGTCTACCGCAAGGGCTTCGGCAGCGCCCAGCTCGAATACAACATCCCGATCACGCCATCGACGGTCTTTCACGTCGCGTCCGTCTCCAAGCAATTCACGGCCATGGCGATCACGATGCTGGAAGCGGCTGGCAAGCTGTCCGCGGACGACGATATCCGCAAATATGTGCCCGAAATGGCCGATTTCGGGAAGACGATCACCATCCGGAATCTCCTTCACCATACCAGCGGGCTCCGGGACCAATGGGAATTGCTGATCCTGTCGGGATGGCGGATGGATGACGTCATAACGCAGGCCGACATCATGGACCGCCTCAAGCGCCAGCGAGAGCTGAATTTCGCCCCTGGCGAGCGACACCTTTACTGCAACTCCGGATTCACGCTCCTGGCCGAAATCGTGTCTCGGGTGAGCGGCCAGCCCTTTACCCAATGGACCCAGGAAAACATCTTCAAGCCGCTGGGGATGACCTCGACCCATTTCCATCTGGATTACCAAGAGATCGTCAAGAACCGGGCCTATTCCTATCAAGGGGATCCGGAAAA
>JADGNU010000055.1 GCA_017883305.1 Candidatus Aminicenantota bacterium
ATATGAAGGTCCTGTTCGATCTGCGCTATTATCTGGGCCTGAAAAATGTTTGGGGAGGCCCGAGCTTCAGCATGTACAACAGGAGCTTTATCTTCACGGTCGGGCTCATCTTCTGATCGGAGACGCTTCGAGGTCGCCCGGCCTCTCGTCAGCGTCGGCGGGCGGGTTTCAGGGTCCAGAGCTGGAGCCTGGTGAACTCGACGATGCGTGACATGTCGAGGTCCGGCTCGTGTACCGGCCAGGTCTTGTAGCTCTCGACCTCGGCAACGATCTTTGCTTCGTGCGCCGCGGGATAAGGTTCGAGCGCGGGAACGTCATAGGCCGGGCGAGTCCGGCTCGCATCGAGGTCGAGAAAGACAGCGCTGAAAAGGGCGAAGAGCGAGCCGGCCCCGATGCGTTCCCCTGCAACCTCGAGCGAGGAGGGAAGGGCGCCCGTCCTCCCGATGTGATCACTTGCTTCCCGGGCGAGGGCGAAAGCCTCCTCGAGCGTGACTCGCCCGGCCCCGGGCTGGGCCGGGGGCATGTCCATCGGTCCGAGCGGATGGACGGTCGCTTGGCTCGCGGGGAGCCGGCCGTCCTTCCGGAATCCGGCGATCGCCCCGGCCAGCCCGGCGAAGGCCTCGGCCGGTGAGAAATCGCCGGTCGGCAAGAGCGTCTTCTCGCGAACAGTTCGGCTTGCGATATCCCTGAGTTCCTCTCGCGTCACGGTCTCTTTCTGACGGCCGTACACATCCATCAGCGCCCGGTAAGTCGTTATCTCGATGTCGGTCCGGCCTTTAAGCCAGCGCATCATGCGGCGGAAGTTCTTCCGCGCCGTGACCATAGTCTCCTGGGGCCTGAGGCGCGGCATTCGCCACTCGTTCCGAGGCGTGTTCTTGCCGTTGTAGAAGTTCAGGTCCCAGAATTCTTCGGCCCGGATCTTGGTCGGGTGCCCGCCGAAGAGGGCCAGGACTCCGGACGTCTTGACCAGTTCAGGCCAATCCGCTTTGAGCTTGTCGAAGACCGGCTCGAAGAGATCGTCCCGATAGTACGAATCGTCGAATCCGGCGTACTGGGCGCTGAAGTTCAAGGCGTTGCAGAACCAGACGACGTCGTGCCCCGGAAGGGACGCGGGGGACCCTTGGTAGCCGGCCCCGAGCCGGCCAAGTGCCGCGACGAGCTGGGGCCCGTATGACCCGCCGTGCCGGGCCAGCGTGGTCACGGGGATGCCGAAGATGCGCCCGAGCTCCTTGATGCCGGCCGATTCCTGCTCGGCCATCAGCCGGACGCCGTCGTCCCACCCGGCCCTCTCCAGCTCCTCCGTGACCGTGGGATGGATCGATCCGTAATTGGTATGACTGCCGATGTCGTGCTTGGCCATGGCCGCGATGACGTCGCGGCGCCCGCGCTTCTCGAGCGAGCGGGCCTTCTCGCCGATGACGAAGAACGTCCCGGTGACGCCCTCCTCGGTCATCGTTTCGGCCAGCCACTTGGGGATATCATCGATGCGCTCGGCTTCGGGGCTGATGGTGTCCTCGGTGTCGAACGTGACGACGAGGAACGGCTTCGGCGCTACCGCAGGCGAGGCACCAAGAGAGCCGGATGCGAGGGCCAAGGCGCTATCGAGGCGGGCACGGGCGGCCGTTTCGTCCGGGTCCCCGAGGACGAGCGCGGCGACTGAGCCAACCCGCTTGAACAGGAACCAACGCCCGGCGTCGTTTCGACCTTCGATCATCTCTCCCTGATGTTTGACGCGCTGGAGGTATTCCTCGAAAAGCCTGGACACACCGTCCTCGGCGGCCGTGTTGGCAGGAGGTTTTGCGAATCTGACGACGATGAGCTTCGAGATTTCCGGCTTGACCCCGTACTTGGCCGCATAGGCTTCAGTGGCGCCCTTGTCCGAAGCGGACCCGCCGAAGCCCCAGAATTCACCCGCGAGGAAAGGCGACTCGTTTTGGGCGGCGAGGGGCCCCCTGATGTAGTGCCAGCTCGAGGGCACCATGCCATCGACCGGCAGCCAGCGGAGCCCTTTGGGGCGGGCGGTCCCGTGTCCCGGGATCTTCGACTCGACGGCCGCCATGAACTCGCCGATTTCCTTCTCGGTGCATTCGGGCGCGAGAACGTTGACCAGGAATTCCCCTTTGACGAGGCTCGCCTGACCCGGGCTCAGCCAGTTGTCGGGCTTGATCCCCGGCGAACTCTTTTCTTCGCCATCGAGTTTGGTCGAATAGAGGCCGAAGGCCGCTTCTCCCGAGGACATTCGATAGATCTCGAGGACGATTTCCTTTTCCGATCCCGAGGAGGCCGCCGGTCTGAACTTGGAGACTGCGATCTCGCGGAAGCCGTATTGGAGGACGATTTCCGCCCCGCCGTCGATATAGCCG
Source organism: Candidatus Aminicenantota bacterium (assembly GCA_017883305.1). Lineage (GTDB taxonomy): Bacteria > Acidobacteriota > Aminicenantia > Aminicenantales > Saccharicenantaceae > RBG-16-66-30. The sequence continues at coordinate 2,364 of JADGNU010000055.1, forward strand.
TAGAGGCCTTCCTTGTTGTAGTGCTCGGGCGGCCCGGTCCGTGTCCAGCCGGGGATGCCGTCGACAGCGCCTATGATTGGAGGGTCGACGGCGGCGCCCTCGGCTTGCTTGCCGTTTCCGGGCGGCACCGCATCGGGCCCCGAGCAGGCCGCGGCCGTGAGGACCAGGGCAGCCATCAAGAGCGAGCGACATGTTCTCATCTGCCTGGTCCTCGATGGAGTATATTCCGGCTACGAGTTTATTGGCAAGGAGCATGAAGGCGTTCACGGCCTTCTGCGGCCATGAAGATAAGGACAGGGCCTGGGCGATCAGGGAATTTGCGGCGGGATTGACAAAATGAATAACGATAATTACAATGTAATTATGATTGGGCTATCGTTCGAATGGGACGAGCATAAAAGCCTTCTTAACAAAAAGAAGCATGGACTTTCGTTCGAAGAGGCTAAAACCGCTTTCTTCGACGAGAATGCCCTATTGATCCACGACCCGGACCATTCCGAAGAGGAAAACCGGTTCGTTCTGCTGGGTCTCAGCGCGAGGCTCAGGACACTGGTTGTTTGTCACGCCTATCGAAGAGGCGGGCAAGTGATCCGCATTATCTCGGCCAGAAGGGCCTCAGGGCAGGAGCAGCGACAGTACCGGCAAAGGTGGGAAGAATGAGAAAAGAATACGATTTTTCGAGAGCCAAAAGGAATCCCTACTCCCGGATGCTCAAGCGGCAGGTCACGATCAGGCTCGATGACGAAACGGTTGAATACTTCAAGAAGATGGCTAAGGAAGACGGAGTTCCTTATCAGACCCTTATCAACCTTTACTTGCGAGACTGCGCCGCGTCAAACCGGAGACTGCGGCTCCGGTGGGAAGAAACGCCCGCTGAGAGCTCGCGCACTCCCTCCTGATTCGACGTCTTCGATCCGCGCGGGCGGCCCCGCCCGCCCCTCTTACCGCTCGATCGCGCCGATGTCGCCCATCGTGCCCCGCGGGCGCGCGTTCCCGAGCCGGTCGACGCTCTCCATGTGGAACGTCTTCGTGTTTCTCTCGACGGCGATCTCGACGTGAGATCCGAGCGGTCCGCTTGTGAACGTGCCCCAGAAATCGTCGCCCAGCCGAGCCATGCCCAACCGGTCGCCGATGGCCGTATCCAGGTTGTGCCAGAAGTTGATCCAGGCGGCGTTCTGCGCGTTCGACGGCCAAGTCCGGGCCGGCCCGTACCAGGTCGTCCCGGTCATGTCGCCGAACTCTGTCCCGAAATCGGCCCCCAGGATCGCGCCGTATTGGCTCCGGCACTGCAGAATGACATAGTTGAGAAAGTCGTCCGTAGGACCGCCGAAGCCCCTGTACCCGGCATTGACGTAAGTGATGTCGTAGTCCTGATCGGGGATCTTGTCGGCCGCCAAGTCAGTCGGGGGATACCAGAGCAGCGCCGGTCCGCCGGCGTCGGTGCCGGCCGAAATGGCCGTTGCGTGATACTGTGCCCCCGTGACATTGAGCGCTTGCTCCAAGGTCACACCGTCCGTGTCGCCGACCTTGGGCCAGCGCTTGCGGCTGGACATCATCCAGTCCGGCACCGGCACGAGGATCCAGGTGAAGTCGACCTTGCCGACGATGTTGTAGCCGTTGCTGTAGAAATCCAGGATGGAGCCGGCGAACCAGTCGTTGGGGGCGCCGTTCAGCGTGTTGCCGACCACGATCGAGTTCTGGAGCCAGACGGTCTCGATGACATGGGCGTTGCCGGTGGTGGCCCCGACTCCGGCGCCGGCCGCGCTCGGCTTGCCGCTGAAGTAGGCGATCTCGCCGTTGATCGCGTTCTCCGCGACGGTGCAGCCGGACAGCAAGAGCGAACCGCCGCCCATATAGATGCCGCCGCCCCGGTCGAACCATTGGCCGACGTTGGCGAAGTCCGGATGGTCCTCGAGGAGGTTGCGGGCGACGGTGCAGTTCGTCAGCACCATCGTTGCCAGATTGTTCGGCCCGCCCGACAGGGTGAAGATGCCGCCGCCATAGGCGTGCTGGGCCGTGACCCGGTTGCCGCTGACCGTGCAACGGGCGAGCGACGTGTTGTTGCCGCGGCTCTGGGTGTTGGCCCCGCCGCCGGCCGAGTAGATGCCTCCGCCGCCGGCCCCGTAGGCCGTGGCCACATTGCCGCTGATGACGCAGTCCCTGAGGTCGAGCCCGTCGGCGTAGATGCCGCCGCCGTAAGTGCCTCGGTCGCGGGCGGACCCGGACTCGCCGAAGCACGTGTTGCCCATGATCGTGCAGCCGGAGAGCCGCGCCGTGCCCCAGACGGCGAGCCCGCCGCCCCGTGCCAGGGTGTACGACTGGGTCCCGCCGGAGATCGCCACGGCCTCTGAATAGCCGGACGCGATAGTGACGTTCTTCATCGTCAGGTCGCCGTACACGGCCATGACCCGAGCGTGGCTTGAGGCGCCTCCGTCCCACTTGACCGTGATCCCATTAGGCAGGTCCGAGGCGTCGATGGTCAGGTTCTTGCGGGCGTAGAGGGCCGACTTGCCGTAGTCCCGGTCCTGATAGCCTGAGAACGCGTTGTTGACGTAGACTTCGCCTTTGAGGGTCGAGTGCTCCTCGCCGACGATGGTAAGCAGGATCGTTCCGCCGTCGAGCGAGCTGTCGAAGGTGATCGTGTCTCCCGCCGCCGCCGCTTCGACGGCCGACCGCAGGGTCACCTCCCCAGCTGGAGGCGTGGCGCTGTCTTCGAGGGAATCGACGACGAGCGACGGACCCGGTCCCTTCTCACTCGTCGAGCATCCGCCGGCCGCAAGGGCCAGGGCCAGCGGTATGGCCAAGAACATCAGTCGAGCGCGTTTCATGAACGAATCTCCTTTTCCTTCAGATGATCATGGCCGGTTATCGATCCAGTATAGGCCGCCCTCCGGCCTCTTTCAAATCGAGCCGGCCGTGCGGCGGGGGCCCCCCTGGGCGCCCAATACCCATAATCCCTGAAATCCTTTATGATAGAGGGGATGAAAAACCTGCGCAAAACCCTTCTCCTAGCTCTTGGGGTCGTTCTGGCCTTCTCATCGGTCGTCGCCCAACAGGCCCCCCCGGCGGCCGCCCAGGCTGCTCCGGCCGACAAGTACGCCCTCGGCCAGGCGATCCCCGTCGACCCCAGGATCACCGTCGGCCAGCTCCCGAACGGCCTCCGCTACTGGATCCGCGAGAACCGGGAGCCGAAGAACCGGGCCGAGCTGCGCCTCGTCGTCAAGGCCGGCTCCGTCCTCGAGGACAAGGACCAGCTCGGGCTGGCCCACGTCGTCGAGCACCTGGCCTTCAACGGCACGACGCACTTTCCGCAGCAGAAGCTCGTCGATTTCATGGAGTCGATCGGCATGCGCTTCGGGTCCGACCTGAACGCCTTCACCAGCTTCGACGAGACGATCTATATGCTCCAGATCCCGACGGATTCGGCGCCGACGGTCGAAAACGCCTTCCTCATCCTCGAGGACTGGGCCCACAACGTGACCTTCGATCCCAAGGCCATCGACAAGGAGCGCGGCATCATCGTCGAGGAGTGGCGCCTCGGCCAGGGCGCCGACGCCCGGATCCGGGACAAGCAGATCCCCATCCTCCTCCAAGGCTCGCGCTACGCCGAGCGACTCCCCGACGGCAAGAAAGAAGTCATCGAGACTTTCGCCTACGACACCCTGAAGCGCTTTTACCGGACCTGGTACCGGCCCGACCTCATGGCCGTCATCGCCGTGGGTGACTTCGACCGGGCCCGCATCGAAGACATCATCAAGAAGCACTTCGGCCCGATCCCCACGCCCGCCAACGCGGTGCCGCGGCCGGAGTACCCCGTCCCCGACCACGACGGGACGCTCTTCGCCATCGCCGCGGACAAGGAAGCCTCCCAGAGCATCGTGGCCGTCTATCACAAGCTCCCCGCGGCCGACCAGAGCATGGTCGGGTCCTACCGGCGCATGCTCGTCGAGCGCCTCTTCAACGACATGCTCAACAGCCGCCTGACCGAGATCGCCCAGAAACCCGACCCGCCGTTCCTCGGCGCCGTCTCCAGCCGGGGCCGGTTCGTCGGCTCCAAGGACGTCTATGTCCTCTCGGCCCTCGTCGGCGACGGCGGCATCCCCCGCGGGCTGCGGGCCATCTACACGGAAGGGGAGCGCGTGGCCCGCTTCGGCTTCACGGCGACCGAGATCGAGCGCCAGAAGGCGACCGCCCTGCGCTACTTCGAGCGGGCGCTGGTCGAGAAGGAGACCGAAGACACCGACGCTTACGCCGAGGAGTTCACCCGGGCCTTTCTCCAAGGAGAGCCGACGCCCGGCATCCAGTACGAATATGAGCTGCACAAGCTCTTCATGCCCGGCATCACCCTCGACGAGGTCAACGCCCTGGCCCGGGAGTGGATGACGGACAAGAACCGCGTCGTCATGGCCAGCCTTCCGGAAAAACCGGCAGTCCCGGTCCCGACCGAGGCCGGGCTCAGGGCCGTCCTCGAGGAGGTCAAGAGCGAGACGCTGACCGCTTACGAGGACACGACCTCCGACGCGCCCCTCATTCCCCAGGAGCCCCAGCCCGGCTCGATCGTCGCCCGGCGCGAGATCCCCGAGGTGGGCGTCACCGAGTGGACGCTCTCGAACGGCGCCCGCGTCGTGCTGAAGCCGACGAATTTCAAGGAGGACGAGATCCTCTTCCGGGCCACGAGCGCCGGCGGCATCTCGCTCGCCCCCGACCGGGACCTGGTCCCCGCCAACACCGCCGACCAGGTCATCCCCGCCGGCGGGCTGGGCACGTTCAGCGCCGTCGACCTTGAAAAGAAGCTGGCCGGCAAGGCCGTCACCATCAGGCCGTCGATCGATGAGCTCGACGAAGGCCTTTCGGCGACCGCCTCGGCCAAGGACGCCGACACCCTGTTCGAGCTCGTCTACCTGACCTTCACCGCGCCGCGGCCCGACCCGGTTGTTTTCGACGTCCTCAAGTCCCAGATCAAGACTTATCTCGAGAACCGCACCAAGAGCCCCGAGACGGTCTTTTCAGACACCCTGCGGACGACCCTGCAGAGGGACCAGCCCCGCTTCCGGCCCATGACGGTCGACGAGATCCCGCAGATGGACCTCCAGAAATCCCTGGCCTTCTACCGCGACCGCTTCGCCGACGCGAGCGACTTCACCTTCATCCTCGTCGGCAACCTGGACCTGGCCGTGATCGAGCCGCTCGTCACCCGCTACCTGGCCTCCCTACCGTCGCTCAACCGGAAGGAAAGCTGGAAGGATTGGCGCGTTCCGCCGCCGGAGGGCGTCGTCAAGAGGGTCGTCGAGAAGGGCGTCGAGCCCAAGAGCCTGACGGCCATCGTCTTCTCCGGGCCTTTCCGGGACGCCCCGGGCGACCGCATCAATATCCGGGCGGCCGCGCAGATCCTTGAGAGCCGGCTGCGGAAGCTCCTGCGCGAGAAGCTGAGCGGCACCTACGACGTCAGCGTCCGGCCGACCTACGACAAGATCCCCCGCGAGGAGTTCCGCGTGTCCATCGATCTCGGGACGGACCCGGCCCGGATGGACGAGATGGGCAAGGCCATCTTCAGCGAGATCAAGAAGCTCAAGAAGGACGGGCCGACCGTGAAAGAGGTCGATGAGGACCGGCTGGCCGAATCCCGCGATTACGAGACGGCCAACCGCGAGAACGGCTGGTGGCTCAACCAGCTCACCGACCGGTACGAGCTCGGCGAGAACCCGGCCGCGATCATCCATTTCCCCGAAACGCTCAAGCTCCTGACGCCGGGCTCGGTCAAAGCGGCGGCCAAGACGTATTTCAACACCAAGCGCTACGTCCAGGTCACGCTGTATCCGGAGAAGCACTGACCGGAGGCCCCGGAATTTCGCGCTCTGGGAGGGGCAATATGAAAGGGCGCGTGTCCCGAGCGACGTTCTCGAGCGGGACGGCCGTTCTCGTCTACCTGGGATTGGCCAAGCTCTTCATCCATCTGGCCGTCAACGGGCGGTACGGATTATTCCGCGACGAGCTCTACTATATCGTTTTGGGGCAGCGGCTCGACTTCGGGTTCGTCGATGTTCCGCCTTTCACGCCGCTCGTTGCCCAGGCGTCGCGTCTCCTCTTCGGCGATTCGCTCTTGGGGCTGCGTCTCCTCCCGGCGCTGGCCGGGGCGGTGACGGTCGTCCTGGCCGGACTCATCGCTCGCAAGCTCGGGGGAGGCCGCTGGGCCCAGGCCCTGGCGGCGGTGTCCGTCATTTGCTCGGGGGTCATCCTGAATTTCGGCTATCTGCTCACCAACAACGCCTTCGACATCTTCTTTTGGACGGTGGTGGCCTATCTCCTGGCTATCATCTTGAAGGACAACCGGCCGAAACTCTGGCCGGTCTTCGGACTCGTCGCCGGGATCGCCCTTCAGAACAAGTACTCGATCGCCTTCTTTGTCGCCGCCTTGGGGATCGGTTTCCTGCTGACCTCGGCGCGATCGCAGCTCCGAAGCGGCTGGTTTTGGACGGGCATGACTGTCGCCTTCGCCGTTTTTCTGCCAAATCTTCTTTGGCAAATTCGTCACGGCTTGCCGTTCATCGAGCTCAACCGGAACGCGGTGGCCCATAAAAATGCCCTTCTTTCCCCGCTCCAGTTCCTGAGCGGCCAGATCAGGGAGGCCCTGCCCTTCGTCTTCCTGGTCGTGCTGATCGGGATCTTCCATTTCCTGCTGGGCCGCGAAATGAAGCCGGTCCGCGCCTTCGGCTGGGCCTATCTGGCCCTGCTTGTCTTTTTTGTTCTTTCGGGCGGCAAGACCTACTATATGGCGGCCATTTACCCCACCATGCTGGCCGGCGGGGCGGTCGGCCTGGAGCGATGGTCGTCCCGGCCGAAACGGCGATGGCTCGTGCCCGCGACTCTCATCCTGATCATCTTGACCGGGGCCGCGGCCGCGCCTTTTGCCGTCGCGGTCCTGCCTGTCGAGAAGCTCGTGTCCCTCAGCCAGCGCCTGGGTTTGGCCCCGGCGGCAGGCGAACGCAAGGCGATGGGCCTGCTCCCCCAGCACTTTGCCGACCAGTTCGGCTGGGAGGAAATGACCGAGACCGTGGCCCGGGTCTATCAGGGGTTGAGCGCCGCGGATCGCGCCGTCTGCGGCATCTTCGCCCAAAACTACGGCGAGGCGTCCGCCATCAACGTCCTCGGCCGGCGGCTCGGCTTGCCCGAGGCGATAAGCGGCCACAACAACTATTGGATTTGGGGGCCCGTTCCCGGCAGGGGAGAGGTGATGATCGTTATCGGCGGCAATCCCGATGACCATCGTCAAGCTTATCGCGAGGTCGCCGAGGTCGCCCGCCACACCAATAAGTACGCCATGCCCTATGAAAGCGACCTGCCGATCTTTCTTTGCCGGGGGCTAAAGGTCAAGATCGCCGACTTCTGGCCGCGCGTCCGATCTTATATCTAGACCCGGTTCAGCGGATATTGCCGGGCGGGTCGGGCTGAGGCGTGAGCTTCAGGAGCGCCAGGCGGTCGAAGATGCGGAGGGCCGGGAACTGGATGACGGCGGGGAGCCAGGTCACTTCGTCGTCGATCTTGATGTAATCGGCGGGCGGGACGTCCGTGGGCGCCTTTCCCCCACCGGCCGCGCTCGAGACGGGGCCGCTCTTCAGGACTCCCCCCGTTCCGGAGGCGATGAGCTTCCCCTTCGTGTTGCGGATGGCGCAATCGCCGAAGCTCCCCCCGGCCGACGGCTGACCCCCGCCTTTCCCCGTCTTCTTGAAGGCCGCGAACTCGATGACCAAACCCTCCGGCGTGGTGAGCTTGAAATGGCCGGGCCCGAGCCGATTGACCGTGGTGCCCTTGGGAACAGTCAAGTCCCTGCCCTGGGCCGCGGCCGGCCCTGCGATCGAGAGGAATAGCGCGAAACCCAGGAACAAAGGCAGAAAAGATGGCTTTTTCATGGTCCCTCCTTCTTTGCGTCTCGGGAGAATGCTATGCGCTGCTCTCAATATCGGTTCGGAGAGGCTTGGTGTCAAGCCGCAGGGGGCAAGAACGCCGTCCGGCTTTTGGCCCCGGACGGCCGTCTCGGACGTTTCGAACGACTAAAATAGAAAAGACCGGAAGGAGAAAGGCATGGCACGCGGAAGATCCATTTGGCTTTGTTGGGGCCTCTGCCTGGCCCTGGGGTCCTGCAATTCCGGCCCCTCCTCTTCCGGCTCGTCAGGCTCCGCGTCCACGGGGAAGGACAAGGCCGCGACTCTCGGGCGCAAGGCCGAGCATATCGAGGGCCTGCTGGCCCGGCGTGGGGTGGCGGCCGCTGTTCTGGACGAGCTGATGTCTGCCCTTCCGGATCGCTCATGGCTGACCGACGTTACCTACGCCGGGAAGGTCCAGGCGAAGGGAAAAGCTCCGTCCAACAATCTTGTCGCCGCTTACCTCTCGCGTCTCGAGGGTAGTCCGTCCCTGACGAACGTCGCTCTCCGCTCCTCCGCCATGAAGATCGTCAAGGGCCGGGAACTGCAGGAGTTCGCGCTCGAGGCCGTCGCGCGCGACGTCGAGAGGACGTCCGCCCCCCTCGAAGAGCTCGCGAAGGCCCTGCCGGCCCGGCTAGCTGACGCCGAAATGCTCCGGGATCTCCAGCGGCTCACACTCGACGCCGGCCTTCAGATGACCAAGTTCGCGCCCGGGGCCGAGATATCCGGGGAATTCACGACCGAGTGGCCCGTCGCGATCGAAGTCTCGGGAGATCAAAGCGAGCTCGGACGCTATCTCAAGGGTTTGGCCGATCTTCCGCGTCTCTGGGTCGTCGATAAGCTCGCCTTCAAGGCCGTTTCGGCCGATGACCCCCGCTCGCCCGTCCGGGCATCGATCACGGCCCGCACCTACTTCGCCCCCTGACCGCCAGTGAATAACCCGCCGGATCTCGTTCAGAGGGCTGTGCGAACGACGGCGATCGCCGACGGATTGCCCCCGGCGTTGGTTTCTCCGGCAAAAGGCGAGCCGGTTATCTCCGTCAAGGCACCGGTCGTCGACTTGACGGAAAAGGCTGAGATATTGGTCGACCAGTAATTCGCCACGTAGACATATTTACCCGACGGGTCGACCGCGACGGATCTGGGCCCCGTCTTCACGGCGTACGGGGAGCCCGAAACGGCGGTCAACGCGCCTGTCGCCGTGTTGAGGGTATAGGCCGAAACGTTGCCGGAGCCCTCGTTAGCCACGAAGGCGAACTTGCCTTCGGCGTCAACGGCGATGGAAATCGGATCGGTCCCCGCGGTAAAGGGCGAGCCCGCGACCGGCGTCAACGCGCTCAGGCCGGTTTCGATGACGAAGGCCGCGACGCTCGTCGAAGTGTTGTTGGCCGAATAGATGAACTTGCCCTCCGGATCGACCGCGAGGAACCGGGGAAATCCGCCGGCGTCGAACGGCGAACCGAGGATGACCGTCAATTCCCCCGTCGTCGGATCGATGGCACAGGCCGAGATATCGCCCGAGCCCTCATTGGCCACGAAGAGAAAGTGGCCTGTGGGATCGACCGCGACCGAGCTGGGGTCGTTCCCCGCGATGAAGGCCGGAGCGGCGGCCGGGGTCAGCGCCCCGGTGACCGCATCGATCGAGTAAAGCCAGACGTCGTCGGACCGGACGTTGGCGACGTAGACGAATTTGCCTGACGCGACCGCGATCGAGCAGGGGCCCATCCCCGCGGCGAACGGCGAACCCGGGACCGGCGTCAGCTTGCCCGTGGCCTTTTCGATGACGTAGACCGATATGGTGTCGCTCCAAAAATTGGCCACGTAGACGAACTGTCCCCCCGCTTCGACGGCCAGGGCTCGCGGCTCGGTTCCCGCGGCGAAAGGCGAGCCCGAGACGGCCGTCAGATCTCCCGTCTGCTCATCGACGGCGTAGGCCGAAACGCTGCCGGACCTGGCGTTGGTAACATAGGCATAAGTCCTGAAGACCTCCGGCGCCGTGCCGCCGATGACGCAGGAGGCGAAGAATATCGCTATCAGGCCGAGTCCGATGGATCGTCCCCAACAGTTCTTCATGAGAGAACCTCCTGAATCCCTTCGCATGTCCATCATAGCCGAGCGTCCGGACGGCCGCAAGTTCGGTTACCCCATCTGGCTGATCGCGATCCTCTCCCGCGCCGCGCCGCCCGAGCCGAGAGATGTCGCGGCCGTGCCCCTGATCTTCATCATCGCCATAACGGCGCGCAACAGGTCCATCA
>JADGNU010000056.1 GCA_017883305.1 Candidatus Aminicenantota bacterium
CCAGCCCCAATTTTTGGGGCCGGGCCGGTCATGCGTCTATTATAGCGTCTCAGCCGGCCAGGATCTCCTTGAAGGCCGCGATCGCCCGGTCGACGTCCTGGTCGCCGACGTCCTTGTGGGTGACCATGCGGATGCCGCCGCTCACGGCCAGGGCCAGGATGCCCTTCTCCTTCATCTTCTCCAGCATCGCCGTCACCGGGATCTTCGGGTGCTCGAAGCCGAAGATGATGATGTCGGTCTCCACCGTGGCGGGATCGATCCGGACGCCGGGCAGGCCGGCGATGCCGCGGGCCAACTTCTTCGCCCGGGCGTGATCGTCCTTGAGCCGGTCGACCATCTCGGTCAGGGCGATGATGCCCGGCGCGGCCAGCACGCCGACCTGGCGCATGCCGCCGCCCAGGGCCTTGCGCAGCCGGCGGCCGAACTCGATCCGCTCCCTCGGCCCCGCGAGCATCGAGCCGACCGGGGCCGATAGCCCCTTGGACAGGCAGAACTGCAAGGAATCGACTTGGTCCGCGAATTGCCGGACCGGGACCCCCGCCGCGACGCTGGCGTTGAAGATCCGGGCCCCGTCGAGGTGGACCTTGAGCCCGTTCTCGTCGGCGACCTTCCGGATCGCCTTGAAGTTGTCGAGAGGGATGACCGCTCCGCCCCAATTGTTGTGGGTGTTCTCGAGGCAGATGAGCGTCGTCTGGGGGGTGTGCACATTCGGCTTGCGGACGGCCGCGGCGACGTCCTTCGGGTCCATCGCCCCGCGCTCCGATCTCACCGGCCGCGGCGTCACCCCGGAGATGAAGGTCATGTGGGTCGATTCCATGTTATAGATGTGGGACCGCTCCTCGACGATGACCTCCTCGAGGACGTTCGTCCACATCTTGACGGCGATCGAATTGGCCATGGTCCCGGACGGGCAGAAGAGCGCGGCCTCCTTGCCCATCGTCTCGGCGGCCAGCCGCTCGAGCCTCAGAACGGTCGGGTCGTCGCCGAGCACGTCGTCGCCGACCACGGCCTCGGCCATGGCCTTCCTCATCTTGTCCGTGGGCCTCGTGACCGTATCGCTGCGAAAGTCCGAATAGGTGATTGACATGTTCATTCCTCCGAAAGCGGCATTATATCGCCGAACCCTGGCGGGGGCAACGTTGCGTCCGTTTACTAAGTTCGAGAACTATGATAATAATAGTTTTCGAATTCCCAAGCGTGATCACCACAGATGGCGAAGAGATTCCTCTTTAACGCGGCCCTGGCCACGGTCCTCTTCCTCATCCTCTTTTTCCTGAGCGCCGTCATCTTTTCCCAAGTCTTGCTCAAGAGCGAGATCGTCTCGGTCCCCGATCTCACCGGCAAGCCGGTCGGCCAGGCCCGCTCGGAGCTGCAGAAGAAGGACTTGACCCTCGCCCAGAAGGGCACCGAATCGAGCGACCGCCTCGACAAGGGGCTCATCGTCCGTCAGGACCCGGCCGCGGGCTCGAGGATCCGCGTCACCCGAGTTGTCCAGGTCTTCACCAGCTCAGGAAGCGGGACCGCGGCCGTGCCCGACCTCGCCGGGAAGACCCTCGACGAGGCCTTGACCCTCCTCCAGGCGGCCGGCCTGACCAAAGGCAAGCTGACCCAGATCCATACCCCGCGCCTCCCGGCGGGACGGATCCTCGCCCAGCGGCCCGCGCCGGAGACCGTCGTCGAGCGGGGCTTCCCCGTCGGGCTGCTCCTCAGCCAGGGCGACATCGACGACCGGTACGTCATGCCCGATCTCATCGGCCTCCGGGCCGACGCCGTCATCGCCCGCCTCGAGAACTGGGGCTTCAAGGTCGCCGACATCCGCTATGTCTATTATCCCGGGGCCACGGCGGGCCTCATCGTCAAGCAGGACCCGACGAACGGCTACCGGATCCAGAAACGGAACCGCATCTCGATCGAGGTGAGCCGCTGATGGCCCTCATCGCCCCGTCCATCCTGTCCGCCGATTTCTCCAAGCTCGGCGACGCCGTCCGGCTGGCCGAGAAGGCCGGGGCCGACGTCATCCACGTCGATATCATGGATGGTCACTTTGTGCCGAACCTGACCCTCGGCCCCCAGCTCGTCGCCGCCATCCGTCCCGAGACCCGCCTGCCCATCGACGTCCACCTCATGGTCGAGAACCCCCGGACGTTCGTGCCGCTTTTCCACGAGGCCGGGGCCGACTGGATCTCCATCCACGTCGAAGCGACGCCTCACCTCCACAAGGACCTGACCTTGATCCGGTCCCTCGGCCGCAAGGCCGGCGCCGCCCTCAATCCGGCGACGCCCATCGGGACCCTCGAGGAGGTCCTGGACGATCTCGATTACGTCCTGATCATGTCGGTCGATCCCGGCTGGGGCGGCCAATCCTTCATTCCGTCCTGCCGCGACAAGATCCGCAAGCTCCGGGATTGGATCCGCGCCCAGGGCCTCACCGTCCCCATCGAGGTCGACGGCGGGATCAATCTCGACAACGCCGAGGACATCCTCCGCGCCGGGATGGAGATCGTCGTCGCCGGTTCGGCCGTTTTCGCCGCGCCAGATCCGGCCGCGGCCATCCGGGCCCTGAAAGACATCGCGAGGAAGATCGCATGACAAAACCCGCCCCGAAGACATCGCTCGCCGTCCTCGTCCCCGTGCTCGCCCTGCTCCTCGGGCTGGCCGCGGGGTGCCATAAAAAAACGGTCGAGATCACGCCCGACCTGGCCGCCTCCGACGAGGCCCTCTACAAGCTCGGCGAACAAACACTCAAGAAGGACACGGAGAAGGCGCTCCTCTACCTGCGCCAGGTCATCGACTCGTTCCCGAAGAGCTTCTATGCCCAGAGGGCCAAGCTCCTCATCGCCGACGCCTATTTCCACAAGGGCGACGAGAGCAGCATGATCCTGGCCGCGGCCGAGTACCGGGAATTCATCCGGTCCTACCCTTACTCGCCGTCGGCCGCGTACGCCCAGTTCCAGATCGCCATGACCTTCTACAAGAAGATGCTGAAGCCCGGGCGGGACCCGTCCAAGACGATGCAGGCCCTGGCGGAATTCAAAAAGGTCATCACCGACTATCCCGCCAGCGACCAGGCCAAGGAGGCCCAGACGAGGATCCAGGATTGTGAAGAACGACTGGCCGGACACGGCACCGAGATCGCCATCGGCTACCACGGGCGCCGCGGCTACCTGGCGGCCATCAGCCGGCTGACCGAGATCATGACCAACTATCCGAATTTTTCCGGGATGGACAAGGTCTATTTTTATCTCGGCGACTCGTACTTCATGATGCGACAATACGATCAGGCCCTCCCGTTCTTCACCAAGGTGGTCACGGACTACTCCGGACGGAAGCTGGCCAAGACCGCGACCGAGAAGCTGGCGGAGATCGAGAAGCTGAAAGCCGCGGCGGCGGCGGCCCCAAAAGTCAAGAAGAGCTGACCCCGACCGGGGTACGGGAGGTCTTTCATGAGGGACGGGAGAGGGGGAATTCGAGGCGTCTTGGCCTCCTTGGCCCTGGGCGTGGCGATCGGTCTCGCCCCGGCGCAGGCATCGGTCGCCGGGTTGAAGGTCGAATCGCTCGCCGCCGGCTTGTTTTACGAAAATCTCTCGCGGACGGTCGTCTGGAAGGGCGACACCGCGTCCTCCAAGATCCAGGCCAGCCTGATCACGGCCAGGGCAGAGCTGGGGTTCGGCAAGGGTGTCGTTGTGGGCCTCAGCGCCGGACTCGCCCTGACCGACTTCAAGGGCCTGACGTTCACCTCCCTTCCTGTCAATCTCCAGTACGACGCGCCGCCGCTCAAGGGCTTCTGCCTGGGCGCGGAAGCCGTCGCCCCGCTCGTCAAATTATCGGAGTTTGAGATCAGCGGGACGGGCCGGGTCGTCTATTCCTTTGGGATGTCCAAGACATGGCCGCTCGAGGGTTTCGCCGTCGAGGGGAAGGCCGCGGGCAACTCCAGCTGGGTCGAGGCCGCCCTCGGGCCCCGCGTGTCGTACCTGTTTTTCGGCCGGGTCCTCCCCTACCTCGAGGTCAGCGCCCGCTGGCTGGGGGCCGGGTTCGAGATGACCGAAACGTTGGGAGACCTCGCGGGCACTGAGACCAAGCGCGTCCGGGGCGACTTTTCGTTCAGCGTCACCTTGGGTGTGGACGCCACGGTGACCGACCGCGTCGCCATCAAGGCCCGGGGGGGGATCCTGCCTTTCGCCGGGGGCGTCGACAGCCTCTTGTCTCTCGGGGTTCTATACAAGTTCTAGGGCAAGGAGAGGACCATGACAACGCCGTCCGGAAGAATCGCCAGGGCCGTCACGGCTCTTCTCATCGTCCTTTGCGCCGGTCTCGGCACGAGCGACGGAAGCCTGCCCCGCCGTCAGTTGAAAAAGGCCGTCGGGCCGTCCCTGCGTCCGCCGGCCGGCCTGCGCGTCGAACGGCCCCGCATCCGCCGGCGCGCCCCTCTTTACGCGCCCGACCGGGTCCTCGTCCGCTTCCGGCCCGACGTCGACGAGACCTATGCCGACGGCCTGCTCCGGTCCTACGGCTTCCCCGCCGTGCGTCGCATTCCGGGGATCGGGGTCTACAGCGTCCGGACCGCGGCCGGCGTGAGCGTCACGGAGACCCTGGCCATGCTCCGCCGCAACGGCGACATCGAGCTGGCCCGCCCCGACTACAGGGCGCGCCTGGCCGACGTCCCCAACGACCCCTATTTTCTGAACTATCAGTACAACCTCCGCAACCGCGGCGGCATCCTCGACATCAGCCCGGACATCCAGCCGCAGACGACCGCCGGGGCCGACATCAAAGCCACGACCGCCTGGGACGTGACCAAGGGCGGCGCCGAGACCATCATCGCCATCGTCGACACGGGCGTCGACATGACCCACCCCGAGCTGGTCTCCAAGCTGGTCTCGAGCGGCCATGACTTCGCCAACAACGACGATGACGCGACCGACGACGTCTGGCACGGCACGCATGTCGCCGGGATCGCCGCGGCGGACACGAACAACGCCGTGGGCATCGCCGGCGTCGCCTGGAACTGCCGCATCCTCCCGGTCAAGGTGACGGACGCGACCGGTGACGGCTTTTACAGCTGGATCATCGACGGCATCATCTGGGCCGCCGACCACGGGGCCGATGTCATCAACGTCAGCCTGGGCGGGAACTACCCCGACCCGTTCCTCGAAGACGCCTGCAAGTACGCTCACGACAAAGGAGCCGTCGTCGTCGCGGCGGCCGGCAACGATGGGATCGCATTGGTCCTCTATCCGGCGGCCTACGACGCCTACGTCTTGGCCGTGGCGGCCAGCGATTACAACGACGAGATCGCCGACTTCTCGAGCTTCGGGCCCGAGGTGGATGTGGCTGCGCCCGGCGTCTGGATCCTCGCCCCCGCTCCCCAGTGGTATGTGGGCGATGGCTTCCTGCCCTATCTTTTCGGCTCGGGGACGTCCATGGCTGCGCCCCACGTCGCCGGGCTGGCGGCTCTTATCAAGAGCGTCAAGCCCGATCTCTCGGTCGACGACATCATGAAGCTCATCCGCTACACCGCCGACGACATCAATAGGACGGCCCATCCGGGCCGCGACGACTACGCCGGCTACGGCCGCATCAACATGACCAGGGCCCTCGCCCCCTATATCCTCAAATAGCGTCCCGGGCGACATGATCAAGCTCCTGCGGGTCAGGAATCTGGCCACGATCGAAAACCTCGAAATCCAGCTCGACGCGGGCTTCTCCATCCTGACCGGCGAGACGGGCGCGGGCAAATCTATCATCATCGACGCGATCCGGCTCATCCTCGGAGACAAGGGCTCGCCCGACCTCGTCCGCACCGGCAAGTCCGAGGCCTTCGTCGAGGCCGTCTTCGACGTGACGGGCCAGACGATCGATCTGGCCGGGCTGCCCGAGCCCGAGGACGGCGACCTCCTCATCCAGCGCTCGGTCACCGACCAGGGCACGGGCAAGGCCTTCGTCAACGGCGTCCTGGTCCCGGTCCGGCGGCTCCGCGAATTCGGCCCGCAGCTCATCGACATCTACGGCCAGAACGATCACGTCTTCCTGCTCCATCTCGAGAACCATCTCGCCTACCTCGACGAGACGCTCGGGGAGGCCGGCCTCGTCGACGACCCGGCCCGGGCGGCCCAGGAGCTCCGGCGTCTCCTCCAGGAGAAACGCGAGCTCGAGGGCCGGGAGAAGGAGCGCGAACAGCGGCTGGACTTCATCGCCTACCAACTCCAGGAGATCGAGGCCGCCTCCCTCAAACCCGGCGAGGACGAAGACCTGCTGCGCGAACGGGAGATCCTCAAGAACGCCGAGAAGATCGCCGGCCTCGTCGACAAGGCCCTCGACCTTTCCTACCTCGGCGAGGATTCGCTCGTGCCGCGCATCGCCCGGCTCAAAGCCGTCCTCAACGACCTCGCCGCCTACGAGGAGTCATTCGGCGGGTTTCGGGGGGGTCTCGAGGACGCTTCCATCCTGCTTCAGGACGCGGCCGATTCGCTCGTCCGTTTCCGGGACCGGCGGGCCGCCGCGCCGGAGAACGCCGAGGAAGTCGAAGAGCGGCTGAGCATCATCGAAAAGCTCAAGCGCAAGTACGGCGGGACGATCGACGCGGTCATCGCCACCGGCGAGACACTCCGCCGCGAACGGGCCGGGCTCGAATCCGGACGCGAACGGCTCCAGGAGCTCGAGGCCGTCATCGGGGCCAAGTTCGACGCCTATGTCCGGGCCGCCGCGCGCTTGTCGGCCGAACGGAAAAAGGCCGCGGACAAGCTCGGCCGGACGATCGAAAAGGAGATCGCCCTGCTCGGCATGACCAAGGCCCGTTTCGAGGTCAAGCTCGCGGCCCGGACCCCGTCGCTCGACGACCCGGCCACGATCCGCGACCAGGGCGCGGAAGACGTCGAGTTCCTGCTCTCGCCCAACCCGGGCGAGGAGCTGAGGCCCTTGCGGCGCATCGCCTCCGGCGGAGAGCTGTCGCGGATGATGCTCGCCCTCAAGGCCGCCGGGAAGGACACGGAGAGCCGGAAGACCCTCATCTTCGACGAGATCGATGCCGGCATCGGCGGCAAGACGGCCGAGTTCATCGCCCGCAAGCTCGGCCAATTGGCCGCCCGCCACCAGGTCCTCTGCATCACCCACCTGCCGCAGATCGCCTCGGCGGCCGCCCATCACTTCAGCGTCTCCAAGCGCGTCGAGAAGGACCGGACCTTCACCGGCGTGCGCAAGCTCGACCGGGAGGAACGCGTCGAAGAGATCGCCCGGCTTTTCGCGGGAAGCCGGCTGACGGACGCGTCCCGTCAGATCGCCCGGGAGATGCTCGACGACGGACCGGCGAAAGGACCAAGAGCATGAGCAAATCCGACTGCGCCGTTTCCACCTTTCGGCAGGGATTCAGCTGTTCCCAGGCCATCGCGGCGGCCTTCGCCACAGATTACGGGCTCGCCAAGGAGACCGCCCTGCGCCTGTCGCAGGGCTTCGGCGGGGGCATCGCCCGACGGGCCGATTGGTGCGGCGCCCTGACCGGCGCGATCCTGGTCATCGGACTCAAATACGGCCGAACCCGGCCCGACGACGCCGCCGCCCGGGACAAGACCTACGCCCTCGTCCAGGAGCTCATCGGCCGCTTCGCGGCTCGGCACGGCGAGATCAAGTGCCGGGACCTTCTCGGCTGCGACCTCGGCACGCCGGAAGGCCAGAAGAAGGTCGACGAGCTGCGGCTCCACCAGACGAAATGCGAGGATTTCGTCCGGGACGCCGCCGCCCTCCTCGAAGAGCTGCTCTGACTCAGCGGCCCCGCGCCGCGCTTCGTGTATAATACCGTCCCATGAGCGCCTCTCTCGCCGGCTTGAAGGTCTTTGTCCGGACCTTCGGCTGCCAGATGAACGAGAGCGATTCGGAGCACATCACCGGTGTCCTCGTGCAGGCGGGGGCGTCCAGAGCCTCCGGTCCGGAAGACGCGGACATCGTCGTCGTCAACACCTGCGCCGTCCGGCAGAAGTCCGAAGAAAAGCTCTATTCGTATCTGGGCCGTCTCTCCCGGCTCAAAAAGAAAAGGCCGTTTATCCTGGGCCTCGCCGGCTGCGTCGCCCAGGTCCGCCAGGCCGGCCTCATCGAGAAGCTGCCCTTCGTCGACTTCGTCGCCGGCCCCGACAGCACCCTCGACCTTCCGGAGATCGTCGGCCGGGCGGCCGAGGCGCCCGTGGTCCGGACGGACTTCGGCCGGGATTGGAGGGAGATCGGGGCGGGAGCCACCTGCCGCGAAACGCCCTGGAGCGCCTTCATCCCGGTCATGGAGGGCTGCGACAACTTCTGCGCCTACTGCATCGTCCCCTTCTCGCGCGGCCGCGAGAAGTTCCGGCCGCTCCCGAACATCCTCGGCGAGGTCCGGGCCGCCGTCGAGGCCGGAGCGCTCGAGCTCCAGATCCTTGGCCAGAACGTCAACTCCTATCGCGACCCGCAGTCC
The DNA here is from genome assembly GCA_017883305.1 of Candidatus Aminicenantota bacterium. GTDB lineage: Bacteria > Acidobacteriota > Aminicenantia > Aminicenantales > Saccharicenantaceae > RBG-16-66-30. The sequence goes on from JADGNU010000056.1 coordinate 8,435, forward strand.
GGGATCGGCTTCGCCGGTCTTCTCGACGCCGTTACGGCCGCGCCCGGGATCGAGTGGGTCCGTTTCATCACCTCCCACCCGAAGAACTTCGGCGACGACATCATCCGGGCCATGGCCGCGAGCCCGAAGGTCTGCCCCGCCCTCCATCTTCCCCTCCAGTCCGGCTCGACGCGCGTCCTCGAGCGGATGAACCGGGGCTACACGCGCGAGGATTATCTCGCGCTCGTCGGGCGACTGAAGCGGAGCGTTCCGGGGCTGCTCCTCATGACGGACGTCATCGTCGGCTTCCCGGGCGAGACCGAGGAGGACTTCGAGGCGACGTGCACGCTCCTCCGCGAGGTCGGCTTCTCCGGCATCTTCTCCTTCCGCTATTCGCCCCGCCCCCTGTCCGCGGGCGCGGCCATCGCCGACGACGTCCCTCTCGAGGTCAAGCGGCGGCGGCTCATCGCCCTCCAATCCCTCCAGAAAACGATCCAAACGGAGATCTACCGCTCCTTCGTCGGCCAGGACCTCCGCATCCTCGGCACCGGGCCGAGCCCCAAGGGCGCCGGCCGCTTCTCCGGCCGGACGTCCGGGAACCTCGTCGTCAACTTCGACGCCTCCTCCGACCCTTCCGGCCGCTTCGTCACCGTCCGGATCACCGGCTCCGGCCCCTACAGCCTGCACGGTGCGTTGCATAAAGGGGCGGATTCCGATATAATCCATCGTCCTTGAGCCCCTTAAACCGGGAATTGAGAACATCGGATGAAAGTCAACGTCTGGAATACGATCATGCAGCTCAGCAAAGAGCGCAGCGTCGAGCCTCGCGTCATCATCCAGGCGATTGAAGAATCCCTCCGCGTCGCGTCGTCCAAGTTCTTCTCCCAGAAAGAGAGCGTCCAGGTCCTGTTCAAGCCGGAAAAGGGCGAGCTCCGCGTCTTCGCCGTCAAAAGGGCGACGGAGAAGATCAAGAACCCCGCTGAGGAGATCTCCCTGGCCGAGGCCCGGGCCATCCGCCCCGAGATCCAGGAGGGAGAAACGGTCGAGGTGGATCTCCCCGCCGACACCCTGGGCCGCATCGCCGCCCAGGCGGCCAAGCAGGTCATTTTCCAAAAGGTCCGTGACGCCGAGCAGGAGAAGATCCTCAGCGAATTCGCGCCACGGATCGGCGAGATCGTCACCGGCGTCGTCCGCAGGGTCGAGGAGGGCGTCATCATCCTCGATGTCAACGGGATCGAAGTGGCCCTGCCCATCCGCGAAACGCTGCCCACCGAGGAAGTCCGTCGCGGCGAGCTGATCAAGGCGGTCATCGCCCAGGTCCTCAAGGGCTACCAGGGACCGCAGATCATCGTCTCCCGGGCCTCGACCCGTTTCCTCGCCCGGCTGCTCGAGACAGAGATCCCCGAGATCGCCAACGGGACGATCGAGATCAAGGATATCGTCCGACAGCCCGGCGAGCGGGCCAAGGTCGCCGTGGCCAGTCACGAGCGCGACATCGACCCGGTCGGGGCCTGCATCGGCGTCAAGGGGAACCGTATCCTGGCCATCTCCAAGGAACTCCAGGGCGAAAAAGTCGATATCATCTCCTGGTCGCCGGACCTCGTCACCTACGCCAAGGCCGCCCTCAGTCCGGCCAAGGTCGACCGGCTTCAGGTCGTCAGCCGGACCGAGAAGGCCGTGCTGGCCATCGTCCCCCCGGACCAGCTCTCGCTGGCCATCGGCAAGAAGGGGATCAACGTCAAGCTGGCCTCCCGCCTGGTCGGCTGGAAAATTTCCATCAAACAAGAAGACGCGCATGAGTGAAACAGTCAAGAAACCTCTCCTCAAGAAGCCCCTCAAGCCCGAAGAGGCCAAGCCCCTGGTCGTCAGGAAGGCGCCGCCCCTGAAGAGGGCTGTTCCCAAGGCAGTCGAGGAGGTCCCGGCCAAGCCCGCTCTCCAAAAGCCCGGGACTCCCATCAAGCCGGCCGTCGTCGTCAAGCCGGCCCCGCCGCTGAAGCCGGCGGCCCCCAAGCCCGGGGCACCCGCCCCCGCCAAGCCCGCCGCTCCCGTGGCGGCAGCCCCGAAGGCGGCCGCCCCTCAGCCGATAGCGCCCGAGACCGCCGCGGCCAAGCCGGCCGCGAAGCCCGCGCCGGCACCGACTCCGGCCGCCAAGCCCGCGGCCCCGGTCAAGCACGAACAACCGGCCCCCGCCCCGAGACCGGCGACTCCCCTGCCGGCAGCCGCGCCCAGGCCTGCGTCACCCGCAAGGCCCGGACATGCGCCGGGACCGGGTCCCAGGCCCGCTCCAGGTCCGGCCAGGCCGGGGGGGCCTCGTCCCATGCCTCCAAGGCCGGGAGCCATGCCCCAGCCGCCCAAGCCTGCCCCCGCCGCCCCGCCCAAGCCCGTGCTGCCGCCGGCGCCGCCGAAACCCCGTCAGGCCATTGCTCTCCGCGAAGGCTGGCTTCTCAAGGACGCGGCCGAGGCGATGAAGATCCGGCCGAAGGACCTTCTCGAAAAGCTCGCCGCCAAGGGCTTTAACGGAGACCTCAACGACTTCATCGACGGCGAGACGGTCGCGGCCATCACCAAGGCGACGCATTTCGACGCGAAGTTCATCAGCCTCGACCAGGCCATGCGCCAATTGGCGGAGGCCAAGGCGTCGGAGCTTGTGACGCGCTCGCCCGTCGTCACCATCATGGGACACGTCGACCACGGCAAGACGACCTTGCTCGACGCCGTCCGGTCCTCGCGCCTCGTCGACAAGGAGTCGGGGGGCATCACCCAGCATATCGGCGCTTACCGCGTCGCGGTCAAGAACCGGACCATCACCTTCATCGATACGCCGGGTCACGAGGCCTTCACGCGCCTCCGCGCCCGCGGGACGAAAGCCACGGACGTCGTGGTCCTGGTCGTCGCCGCCGACGACGGCGTCATGCCCCAGACCAAAGAAGCCATCGACCACGCCCGGGCGGCCAACGTGCCGATCATCGTGGCCATCAACAAAGTCGACAAGCCCGAGGCCAACGTCGAACGGGTCAAGCAGCAGCTCGCCAAGGAAAACCTCCTCGTCGAGGACTGGGGCGGCAAGACGATCAGCGTCGAGGTCTCGGCCAAGGAAAAGAAGAACATCGGCGACCTGCTCGAGATGATCCTCCTCCTGAGCGACATGCTCGAGCTCAAGGCCAACCCCGATGTCCCCGCCCAGGGCGTCGTCCTCGAGGCCCGGCTGGACAGCCAGAAGGGGCCCCTGGCCACCGTCATCATCCAGCAGGGCACGCTCAAACAAGGCCAGGCGTTCGTCTCGGGCCTGACCATGGGCAAGGTCCGGGCCATGTTCGACGAGCACGGCAAGGTTCTCAAGAGCGCCGGACCGTCCATGCCTGTCGAGATCATGGGCTTCTCCGACGTGCCCGTCGCCGGGGACCCGTTCCAGGTCATGGACGACCCCGAGGCGGCCAAGCACGTCGTCGAGTTCCGCAGGATCAGAGACAAGAAACCCGAGGAGGCCCGGGACAGCGGCGTGACCCTCGACGATCTGTTCAAGAAAATCGAGGGCGGCCAGGTCAAGGAGCTCGCGCTGGTGCTCAAGGCCGACGTGCAGGGCTCGATCGAGGTCCTCTCGGACGTCGTGCCGCCCCTCAGCACCGACAAGGTCAAGATCAAGATCGTCCACGCCGCGACCGGCAACATCTCCGAGGCCGACATCCTGCTCGCCTCGGCCTCGAAGGCCATCATCATCGGCTACAATGTCAAGCCGAGCCCGAAGATCCTCGACCTGGCCAAGAAGGAAGAGGTCGAGATCCGGACCTACAAGATCATCTACCAGCTCACCGATGACGTCAAGAAAGCCATCATCGGCCTGCTCGAGCCGGTCATCAAGGAGACCTACCAGGGCCGCGCCGAGGTCCGCAAGGTCTTCCAGATCCCCAAGGTCGGCACGATCGCCGGCTGCTTTGTGCAGGACGGCAAGATCACGCGCAACGCCGAGGCCCGCGTCCTGCGCGGCCGGGAGGTCCTCCACCAGGGACGGATCACCTCGCTCAAGCACCTCAAAGAGAACGTCACCGAGGTCAAGAAGGATTACGAGTGCGGCATCGGCGTCGGCGGCTTCACCGGCATCCAG
>JADGNU010000258.1 GCA_017883305.1 Candidatus Aminicenantota bacterium
TCGTAGCGAAAGGTCCGCGACCATTCGAAGACGCCGGGGCGGACCTCCCGGACGGCGTCCTCCGCGGTGAAATCCTTTTCGGTGAACGGCACGAGCGTCGCCACGGGGCGGCCGTCGGCAACGAGCGTCGTGGACGACGCCTCTTTGCGGAGCTCGATCCGGGCTTGGGCCACGCCGAAGACGACAGTTCCCACGGTGAGGAAAACGACGAGAAGGGTCATTCGCTTGGTCATGCGGGGCTTCCCTCGGTCTGAAGAATCTGAGTCACCGTCTCCCCGGGTTATATCAGAGGCCTTTCGAAAAGACAAGGCGCGCCCGGCGGCGCGAAGCGCGTGAAAGCGCTTTGAAAACGCCCCCCCTTGGGATATGATGAGAGCGGGTTCCCGCGTATTCCCAGGAGGTCCGACCATGTCCGTATCCTATAAAAATATTGGCCTCGCCAACACCAACGACATGTTCCGGCGCGCCTTCGCCGGCCGGTACGCGGTGCCGGCCTACAACTTCAACAATATGGAGCAGCTCCAGGCCATCATCACGGCCTGTGCCGAATCGCGCTCGCCAGTCATCCTCCAGATCTCGAGCGGCGCCCGGAAGTACGCCAACCAGACCCTCCTCCGTTACATGGCCGAGGGCGCGGTTCGCATGGCCCGGGAGATGGAGAAGGCCAAGGGCGCGGACCAGGCCATCCCGATCACCCTCCACCTCGACCACGGCGACACCTTCGAGCTGGCCAAGTCCTGCATCGAAAACGGCTTTTCGTCGGTCATGATCGACGGCTCTCACCTCCCCTACGAGGAAAACATCGCCCTGACCCGCCAGGTCGTCGAATACGCCCGCCCGCTCGGCGTCTCGGTCGAGGGCGAGCTCGGGCGCCTGGCCGGCATCGAGGACGACGTCAAGGCCGAACAGTCGTCCTATACCCAGCCGGAGCAAGTCGTCGACTTCGTCCGCCGGTCGACCGTCGACTCGCTGGCCATCTCCATCGGGACCTCCCACGGCGCCTACAAGTTCAAGCCCGAGCAGTGCACCCGCGACGCGCGAGGCATCCTGGTGCCGCCGCCCCTGCGGTTCGACATCCTGGCCGAGGTCGAGAAGCAGATCCCCGGCTTCCCTATCGTCCTCCACGGCGCATCGTCGGTCATTCAGGACGCGGTGGCCACGATCAACAAGTACGGCGGCAAGATGAAGGACGCCATCGGCGTGCCCGAGGATCAGCTGCGGCAGGCCGCCCGCTCGGCCGTCTGCAAGATCAACATCGACACCGACGGCCGGATGGTCATGACGGCCACCATTCGCCAGGTCTTCGCCGAACAGCCCGGCGAATTCGACCCGCGCAAGTATCTCGGCCCGGCCCGCACGGCGCTCATCGAGATGTACAAGCGGAAGAACCGCGAGGTCCTGGGCTCGGCCGGCCGTTACGGGCAGGAATTCTGAGCTGAAGCCGCGGGTTGTCGGATGCCGGGGCGGAAGACGCTCCGGACCCTTTCCCTGAGCGCGACGATCCCGTCCGGGATCTTGGCCTTGGCCAACGACCGCGCGAGACCGGACATGCCGAGAGGGATGTGCCCCGGATCCGTATAGACGTGGTAGACGACGAGCAGACCGCCTTCCTCGAAGCCGCGGACAAGCCAATACCCCGATGTGTCGGCGATCGTCTGGCTCGGCTTGAGCTCCGGCCAGGCGAGCATCTCCCAGACGAGCTCGAATCCGGAGGCGGCGGGGACGGCCGTATAGCGCAGGCGGTATCTCTTCTTGACGCCGAGGGGCAGGCGGAGGCTGGTCTCGATGACCGAACACGGATGGACTTGCTCACAGATGTTGACCGCGGAGACGTTGGGCATAAACTCGGGGTAGTGTTCGAAATCCGTCAGAACCGATACGGCTTCGTCGAGGGAGCACTGGAGGAGGCCAAGGGCCTCATAGGTCCGGCCGCTGCGGCCTTCGGTCGGGATCTCCCGAAGGACGATCTTCCCTTTAAGGACGAGGGCCCTTTCCTCCGAAGTGAGGCTCAGGTCGCGGTCAGGGGCAAGACGGGGGCCTGCCGCTGCACGGGCGGGCACGCCCGCGAGCAAGATGAGGAAGGACGCCGCCGAAAAGATCATCGCCAGAAGCATAGCCATAATGACCCTCACCCATTCTACGCCTGCGGAGGCGCAATTGCATCGGGATATCCCTTGCCCCCCGACTTGCGTATAATGAGAGAAACTGGAGGTGCCGCATGCAAGATCACGTCAAGGTCATCGGGATCTTATGGGTCGTGTTCGGGGCGTTCTGCCTTTGCCTGGCCTTTTTCGCGCTGCTCTTCTTCTTCGGCGTGGCTCAGATCCCCAACGTCGAGGAGATCAGCCCGGGCATCCTGCGTCTCATCGGCATCATCGGAAGCTCGTTCATGGGGCTCATCGCGCTGCCACAGATCATCGGCGGCCTGGGCCTCATCCGGCATAAAGAATGGGCCCGGATCCTCATCCTGGTCCTGGCGTTCTTGAGCCTCGTCCATGTCCCCTTCGGGACGGCGCTCGGCATCTACACGATGATCATTCTGTTCAATCCCGAGACGGTTCGGCTGTTCCAGGGCCTACCCCCGGCGCCTTCCGCTCCCCCGAAATAGCGCTATTTCTTGATCGAAGGGTCGGGCTTGAGCCCGAGTGTCTTGTAAAGGTCCCGCCGCCCTTCCTTGTCCCCTTCCATGATCTTGAGGGCGTAGCGGGCCACGGCTTCGGCCTTGGCCCGGGGCACGACCACGACCCCGTCGCCGTCGGCCACGACGACATCGCCCGGAACGACGAGGACGCCGCCGCAGACGATCGGCCGGTTGACGGACTCGAGCTCGTTCCTTCCCGGCCGGATGCCGCGACCGACGCGCCTGAGGTAGAGCGGCACCTTCTCGGTGATGATCTCGTCCGTGTCGCGGGCCGTGCCGTTCGTGACGACGCCTGCGCAGCCGAGCCTCTTCCATTCGAGAATGTTGAAGGAGCCGATCGAGCCGACGTCGGCCGCCGGGGCGTCCTCGATGACCAGGGCCGAGCCCGGCCTGAGGACCGGGGCGAACGATTCCGGCGAGAGCTTGTCGTACCAATCGCCGGCCCAGGCATCGTAGGCCTCGACGTCCAGGACGCCGGCCGTTGGCCTCTGCGTGGGCACGTAGCGGGCGGTGACGGCGATGCCGACAAAACGATGAGTGAAGTTCGCCGTGTCGCGCCAGAGCGCGTGGATCTCCGGATCCATGGTGCCGGTGTCGACGAGGCCGACCGCATCCATTCCGTCGACGACGTCGGAGACCCTCAAGCCCTTGAACAGGGCCAGGACGGCCTTGTCTTCGGCCTCCGAGTGTCGCGGCGTGGCGATATAGTTCCATCCGGCCCGAAGCGATTCCGTATCCGGCGCCTTGGGGACCTGGGCGGCAGCCGGGAGAGAGAGCGACAGGACGAGCAGGCAAAGGACGATGATCACGGGAACCCTCCTCACAACGATCTGGCCCGGCTCGGCGCGGGGCCCCGAAATCCTAGATGATGAGCTTGCCCAATCCGACCAGGAAGAGCAGCGCCCCTAGCGCGAGCACGTACTTGTAAGGGATGGCCAAGCCTTCCTTGACGTGGACGACCCAGACGTCCCGCTCATAGCTCGCCCCCGTCTCGCCGCGATACTTCTCTTTGATCGTCTCGACGGCCTTTTGGATGGTGTCGAGCTTGGCTCGTTGCGTGACAACGGCTGCGCGGATCTCCTGCTGCTCGGCGGATGTCAGGGTCCGCTCGTAGACCTTGTCCTGGGTCGAGAACCGCACCGCGCCGTCCACCTGGATGAAGAAGACGACGAGCGGGATGCCCACGGCGAGGAGCATCAGCATGAGCCCCTGGTTGCGCCCGGCCCCCCGCGAGCGCCGGACCTTCTCGGGTGCGAACCGCGCGTCCCATTCGTCGCGCCTGACGTCTTTTCTTAACATAGGCGGCCTCCTTCAAGAGTTTTGTCGGGGCTCTGCGGGCGCGGGCCTAAATTATCTTTTTGCCGGGGAGAAGTCAACGCCGGGACGATCTCCGCCTCAGGGGGAGTCATCGAGGCGAGGACATTCTCCCCATAAAGAGGATAGCCCCCATGCGGACGTCCCGGATCAGGAAGATGAAGGGGTGATCCGCCTTGAA
>JADGNU010000259.1 GCA_017883305.1 Candidatus Aminicenantota bacterium
GGCAAGTGTGGTACTAAGGGCGGGTAGCCAATGCCTAACAAGCACCTCTCGGTCATCATCGTTCCTCACACCAAGACGAGCACCAGAACCTTGTGTTTTTCGAAGAAAACCCTGAAGATCCTGGCGATCGGCGGAGCCGTCCTCGGCCTCGTCCTTTTCGCCATGCTGGTCGATTATGCCCGGATGAGCGTCATCCGGGGCCGCTACAAGGCCCTACGGGTCGAAACGGCTGAACAGAAGTCGACCATTGCCGGCTACGAAAAGTCGATCACGGAGCTCCAAGCCAAGATCTCCAACCTGGAAAGCTACACCAAGAAGCTCAATATCATGGCCGGACTCAAATCGCCCGACGTCCTGACCGCTCCGGCGGGCGTCGGCGGCGGCGACCCCGGCAAGGACGAGCCCGAGCCGTACATCGAGCAACCGGCCGCGGCGCCGGCCCCGGCCGCGAGCGGTCCCCAGCAGATCAGCCCGGGGACGATCCAGAGCCTGAGCCAGAAGGCCCAGAGCATCGAGAGCAATCTGACGAGCCTGATCAACTTCTTCGAGAGCGATAACCTCCGCCTGGCCTCGACCCCCTCCATCATGCCCACCGCGGGCTGGATCAGCTCGGTTTTCGGCCATCGGAACGACCCGTTCACGGGGGCCTGGACGATGCATTGGGGTCTCGATATCTCCACCAACATCGGCAACCCCATCATGGCCACGGCCGACGGCATCGTCATCAAGGTCGAAACGGACAAGTACCTGGGCAAGAACGTCACGATCAGTCACGGCAACGGCTTCACGACCGTCTACGGCCACATGAGCAATTTCGCGGTCACCGCCGGGCAGAAAGTGAAAAGGCGCGATATCATCGGCTATATCGGCCAGACGGGCAAGGCCGCCGGCCCGCACGTCCATTACGAGGTCTTCAAGGACGGGAAGCGGATCGATCCGCGGAATTTTCTGCTCGAAGAATAGCCGCCGATCCGGCGGCCGCCGCTCACACCAAGGTATCGCCCGGGGCGATCTTCGTCCCCAGGGAGAAGGCGTGCGCGGACATGACGCCCTTCCCCTCCGGCTGGAGCTCCTCGATGAGGTAGGAGGTCTCCGCGCCGCAGGCGACCTCGATCCCGGCCTTTCCGACCCTGAGGACAGTTCCCGGATCGGCCGTCGCGTCGGATGGTGCGCACTCGGCGGATTCGACAGCGCGGCCGCGGACGATGTTCACCCGTTTTCCGCCGATAGCGGTGAAGACGCCCGGTCTCTCGGCCAGGGCCAGTACTCTTCTGTCGATGACTCCGGCCGTTTCCGCCCAGGACAATCGCCCGTCCTCTTTGCGGATCTTGGGGGCCAGCGTGACCGCGGAATCGTCTTGCTTGACGCGGGGCAGCCGGTCGATGCGGACGAGTATCGAGACGAGCAGGCCGGCGCCGAGGAGGGCCAGCCGCGTCTCTAGAGCCGAAGCCGACTCGCGCGGCCCGACGTCGACCCGCTCCTGGGCCAGGATGTCGCCCTCGTCCATGCGGTCGTCGAGTTCGATGATGGTCACGCCGGACTCGGCGTCGCCGTGGATGACGGTCCATTGGACGGGGGCCGCGCCGCGGTATTTCGGCAGGAGCGAAAAGTGGACGTTGAGGGAGTGGTGGCGGGGGAAGTAGTGGACGGCGTGGGGGATGATCTGGCCGTAGGCGACAACGACGTTGACATCGGGGCCGGCCGCGCGGATGCGCTCGAGGGCCGGCTCGTCCGTCCGGATGCGGGCCGGCTCGATGACCGGGATGCCGTGCGCGAGCGCGAAGGCCTTGACGGCCGAAGGCGCGAACTTTCGACCGCGTCCGGCCGGTTTGTCGGGTTGGGTGACGACGAGTTCGACCGTGTGGCCTGCCGCGAGAAGGGATTCGAGGGAGGGAAGCGCGGCGGCGGGGCTCCCAAAGAAGACGATCCTCATGCTTTTAGGGCGGCGGCCGCTTTCTTCTTGAATTTCTTCTTGATCAGGGTCCGTTTCAGGGCCGAGAGCTTCTCGACGAAGAGAATGCCGTCGAGGTGGTCGATCTCGTGGCAGAGGGCCCGGGCCAGCAGGTCCTCGCCCTCGATCTCGACCTGCCGTCCCTCGAGGTCGAGCCCCCGGGCGATAACCCTATAGGGGCGGGCGACCTTTTCCTTGATGTCGGGGACCGACAGGCAGCCTTCCTCGGCGATCGATTCGCCTTCCTTGGACACGATCTCCGGGTTGATGAGGACATAGAGGGCGTCCCGGTCCTCGCCTACCGAGAGGTCGACGACGATGACCCTTTTGTTGACCCCGACCTGGGGCGCGGCCAGCCCGACGCCGGGCGCAGCATGGACCGTCTCGACCATATCCCGGGCCAGCCGGAGGATCTCTTCGGTGATGCCGTCCACCGGGTCCGAAGTCCGGGTCAGGCCCGGGTCGCCGATAATCAGGATCTCTCGAACTGCCATCTTGACTTTCGAAACTATTTTAGCCGAAAACCCGACGCCTATGCAAAGGCACGATAGCTGGCCTGCTCTTCAAGAAAAAGAAGAGAGTTTGGAGGGAAGCCAAGGGGAGCCCCGCGCAGGGGTGTTCCTGGAGGAGCGGCAGGGAGCGGACTCTGGGGAGCGACCATCAGAAGCGCGACGGAGCGGCTCGGAGGAGCGCTTCTGGGAAATATCCTAGTAAAAGCTCTCTCCTCAGATATTTCGCAGAATTGCGGCTTCGAGCTCTCAGCCCCAATTCTGCAGGTCGCTCCGAAGACTCCGCTTCCCGCCGGCCCGGATACGAAGCGGCCAGGCTCGCCGGGCCTGGCCGCGTGCCGACGGAAGGAATACCCCGAGCGTAGCAGGGTGACCCCAATCGGCATTATGCCTGGAACTTGAGAATTCTGGAGACAAAAAAGGGGACACGTACCGGAGGCACATGTCCCCGTTCGAAAGAGATCAGATCACGGCCGAAGGAGGCGCCGGTTCGTCGGCGGCGCCCGCGTTCTTGAGCGGGACTTTGATCAGGTAGAGCCCGATCAGGACGAGCACGGCCAGGCCGCCGATATAGAGGTCGACCACGCCGAAGTACTTGCCGCTCTTGAAGAGTGCCGGGATATCGGAATGGACGATGTTATTGAGGAAGAAGAACTTCCAGGCCGCCTTGAGGAGACCCATCAAGGCTTCTCCGGCGATCAGCCCGGCGGCGAGGAGAATACCGACATTGGTCGCCCGGGCGGTTTGGGCGGGGTTGAACTTCCGCTTGGCCATGGCCTTGTCGACCAGGCCCTTGAACATGCCGCCGACGAAGATGGCGAACGTCGTTTCGAGCGGCAGGTACATGCCGACGGCCACCAGCATCGGCGACTTGACCTGGACGAGGATGAAGGCGAAGCCCATGAGCATGCCGACGATGACGAGGGGCCAGGCCATTTCGCCGCCGACGATGCCTCGGGACAGGGCGGCCATGAGGCCGGCCTGGGGAGCGGCCAGTTCTTTGCTGCCGAAGGTGAAGGCGCCGTGCAGGAGCATCAGCGGGAAGTACATGACCAGGGACGCGACGAGGATGCCGAGGATGTCGCCGACCTGCATCTTCCAGGGCGTGCCGCCGAGGATATGGCCGACCTTGAGGTCCTGGAGCATCTCGCCGGCGACGGCCGACGAGACGCAGACGACCGCCGCGACGCCGAGGACGGCCGCGACGCCGGTCGTCCCGGTCGCGCCGACGAGGACCATCAGCAGGGCGGCGATGATCAGGGTCGAGAGGGTCAGCCCGGAGATGGGGTTGTTCGAGGAGCCGATCGTCCCGACGAGGTTGCCGGAGACGGCGGCGAAGAAGAAGCCGGCCACGGCCATGACCACCGCGGCGAGCAGGGCCGAGCCGAACGACTTGGAGAAGGTTTGATAGACGAAGACCATGAGCACAAAGGTCAGGGCCATCAGGATCATGACGACCTTCATGTTCAGGTCCTTCTCGATCCTCGAGACGACCTCGCGCTGGCCGGCCGCCTTCCTGACGTCGCCGATCGACCGCTTGAGCCCGGTGCTCAGGTTCTTGCGCATCTTGAAGAGGGTGTAGCCGGCGCCGACGAGCATGCCGCCGACGGCGATCGGCCGGATGATGAACTTCCAGACGTTGGTGACCATGTCGACCCAGCTGACGTCGG
>JADGNU010000260.1 GCA_017883305.1 Candidatus Aminicenantota bacterium
CCGCTGGGGTCGCGTTTCTCATCCAATCCGCGGCGCCTTGCACGCTGGCGGTCATCTCCGGCAAGGCCACGGCCAACGGCCGGCCGCTGATGTGGAAGAACCGGGACACGTCCGACCCGAACAACAAGCTGATGGCCTTCAAAGGGCCCAAATACGATTTCGTCGCCGTCGTCATCTCCGAAGCCCTGGACCCGGGCGAAGTCTGGGGCGGCCAGAACGCCATGGGCTTCGCCATCATGAACTCCCAGGCCGACGACCTGGGTGACACCGCGAAGAAGCTCGACGGCGCGGGGAACGGCGCTTTCATGAAGCTCGCCCTGGGCTCGTGCGCCACGGTCCGGGAGTTCGAGGATCTTCTCGTCCGCGAAAAAGGGAAGTGGGACCTGGCCACGAATTTCGGCGTCATCGACGCCGAGGGCGGCGCCTGCTTCTTCGAGACGCGCCGCGACGCCTTCGTCAAGTTCGATACGAAGGACCCGCGCGTGGCCCCCTTCGGGACGATCGTCCGGACGAACTTCGCCTTTACTGCGCCCGACTACATGCTCGGCGGCGGTTTCGACCGCTTCGAGCGGATCGGGCACCTCGTCGAGGCCGCCCGCTCCCAGGGCCGGATCGACGCCCGGTTCATCCTCCGGGAGGCCTCGCGCGACCTCATCAGTGAAAAGCTCCATTCGAACCCCCTCACCCGGCCCCTGCCGGACGACCCGGCCGCCCCCCTCTACGTCCACACCAACGACACCATCAACCGCAACACCAGCGTCTCGGCCCTCGTCTTCGAGGGCGCCCCGTCCCGCGACCAGGCTTATCTCGGGACGATGTGGGTCCTCCTCGGCCAGCCCGTCACCGGGGTCGCTGTGCCTATCTGGCCGGCCTCGGGCCAGGTTCCGTCCGTCACGACCGGGCCGAAAACCGCGCCGCTCAATGATCTCGCCCGGGCCGTTGTCGCCTATCTCTATCCGGACGCGCGGGGCCGGATGTACCAGTATCTCAATGTCACCCGCCTCAGGACCTATGGCGGCGAAGGGGTCCTGCCCAAGCTCCTGAGGGTCGAGGACCGGGCCATGGACAGGACGGCGGCGAAATGGACCGAATGGGCCGCGAACAAGCCGTCAGCGGCGGAAATGGCGAATTTTCAGGAGAGTGTCGCCACGGAAGCGTACGAAGCCCTGAAAAAGGAGTTCGCCGAAATCCTCAACAAAATGCCGCCGGCTCGTTGAGCCTGGCGACCGGCCGTCCGCTTCCTTGACAGCGTTGCGCAGGCGAGACTATTATTCGGCCCTCTGAAACCGCCCCGGGAAGGATGGTCCATGAGAAAACGTGCCCCTCGATTCGTCATCGTCCTAGCCGTTCTGATATCCGTTTCCGCTTTGACCGGGGTCGCCCAGACGCCGGCCAAGCCGGCCGTTGATCCTGTCGTCAAAAAGATCATTGATCTCGGCACGGCCGACAACCGGGTCATGACTTGGAACGACTACGCCAGCAACCGGTTCGGCGGCCGCGAGACGGGCTCGAACGCCTATACGGACGCCGCGGCCTGGGCCGTCTGGCAGTTTCGCCAGTGGGGACTCGAGGCCGAGCTTGACGAGGCCGGCGAAGTGCCGGTCGGCTTCAACCGCGGCCCTTGGTCCGGCAAGATGATCAAGCCGGTCGAAAGAGCTTTGTTCTTCGGAACGCCTAGCTTCACGGCCGGCACGAAAGGCGCGGAGCGGGGTCCGGTCGTCATCCTCAAGTCCGACCCGTTCTCGATCCCCGGGCGGAATGCCAAGCCGGAGGATGTCGAGAAGAAGCGCGCGGCCGTCGAGGCGGCCATCGCCGAGGTCCGGGCCAACCCGGCGGCGTTCAAGGGCGCCTGGGTCCTCATCCCGGGAGAAAGCACCGGCTTCGCCCGGGACGGCCGCAAGGGCACTCCCGAATACTCCGACTCGCAGCTCATTCCCGGGCTGACCGCAGTCCTCGTCGAAACCGGCGCCCGCGGCACCATCCAGTCATCCAAGATTGAGCCTTTCCGGATGCTCGATGGCTACGTGGAGTCCTGGGACAAGCTTCCCGTCCTGCCCGACATCAGGCTGGCTGAGGGCCAATGGAACGAGATCAAGGGGCTGGTCGAGAAGGGCGAGCCGGTCGAGCTCGAATTCGACATCCGCAACTGGTTCAAGATGGGGCCGGTCAAGTATCACGACGTTGTTGCGACGCTGCGGGGAACCGAGTTCCCCGAAGAATATATCGTCCTCGGGGGGCACTTCGACTGTTTCAGCTCAGCGACGGGAGCCGTCGATGACGGGTCCGGATTCGGGCCGATGATGGAGGCCATCCGGCTGATCCGGGCGGCCGGCGCCAAGCCGAAGCGGTCGATCGTCGTCATCCTCTTCGCCGCCGAGGAACAAGGCCTCATCGGCTCCCAGGCGTGGCTCAAAACCCACCCCGGCATCGCCTCCAAGATCATGCTGATGATCAATCGCGACGGCAGCCCCAGCGCCATCACCGGCGCCGTGGTGCCGGAGACCTGGCTGGCCGATTTCAAGACCATCACCGCGCCCCTTATCGGGCTTGACCCGAAATGGCCGTTCAAGCTTGAAAGAGGCGTGCCCAGGGCCCACGCGACGAGCCCCGGCGGGACGGATTCCTCCTCGTTCGAGATGGAGGCCGTGCCGACCCTCCGCTTCCAGACCCAGACGGATTATTCGTACAACCATGCCTGGCATACGCTCTACGATCTCTACAGCGAGCTTGTGCCCTACACGGCGCATCAGCAGCAATCTGCCCTGGTCACCGCCGTCGTCGCCTACAGCGCGGCCAACCTCGATCGGCCGCTCGCGAAGGAGGGCGTCTATCTGGCCGACGGCCTGTACGCCGATATCGCCATCGGGACCGTCGACGCGCCGCTTCATGTCATGACCACGCTCGATTTTGTGAACGCGCCCCTTCAGACGGCGAACTTCGTCCGCATCGTCGAGGGGAAGGGCGGCGGCCAGAGAAGCCCGGGCGGCCCGGGCATGGGTCCGCGGCCCGGCGGCCCCCCGGGTGGGGGGCCGCGGCCGGAGATCCCGCCGATCGGCAAGATCGACGTGCGGGACGGCCTTATCGCCGGGCTCGTCGTCTCCGACGTCCAGAAGTCCGTGGCCATCCCCGCGCTGCCGCTCATGCGGAACGCCGCGCTTAAGAACGACTCGGCCGGCGTCCTCGGCGTCACCGGGCCGAATGCGTTCTATCTGACGCTCCGGAAGCGCACGGGGCTGGACAAGACGGCCACGGCCATAGGCAAGACGATCGCCGGGCTCGACCTCCTCAAGACGTTGAAAAAAGGGGATGCCATCCGAAGCATCCGCATCGTCCGAGTGGGCCAGGCCGCTCGCGATTTCAAGACGGACGACGAGGCGTTCCAGAAGCTCCTCGAGCCGAAACGATAGGCCAGAGGCAGGCGGGTCGATCAGGCGGTGAAGTTCATCGGGGCTTTGAAGCGGCCCAGAAAGGCCGAGTTGACTCGGTCCCCGGAATGGGCCTATCATCGTCCCCGTCCCATTCATCGCCATCTTCCCGGGAGGAAAGACCCATGGCCAAGATCCTAGCCTACTGCGGCCTCGATTGCGGGGAGTGCGAAGCCTACATTGCCACCCAGAAGAACGACCGGGCCGAGCTTGAAGCCGTGGCGAAAAAATGGGCCGCCCAATTCGGCGGGAAAGAGATGGGCGGCGACGCCTGCGTCTGCGACGGCTGCTCGACAGGCAAACGGACGGCTACGGCCCACGCGATGACGTGCGGCATCCGCGTTTGCGCTTCCGCGCGCGGCGTCGTGACCTGCGCGCATTGCGCGGACTACGGTTGCGCGACCCTGCAGCAGTTCTTCGCCTACGCTCCCGTCCTCAAGGAGAAGCTGGAGGCGGTCCGGAAAGACCTCGGGAAGTAGCCCGGCCGGCCGGCCGAGCGAGGTCATGGACGATCAGGCCGTCCACGACCGTCAGCCTCACTTGAGTCTGGCGGAGATCGGTGATCGCGCATCCGGACCCAGGCCGGAAGGGGCACGTCGGCATAGATCCGTGTTTTCAATCTCCCCGCCTTCCGCAGCCATTGGAAGATCAGGAGCTCCTGCCAGTTGCCCGTGTGATGGATCGAGGTCACGCCGA
>JADGNU010000261.1 GCA_017883305.1 Candidatus Aminicenantota bacterium
GACGGCGACGATCACCGTCCTCAGCCTGGTGCCGCTGCTCTTTGCCCAGGGCCCCGGCTCGGAGATCCAGAGGCCGCTGGCCGTGGTCGTCGTCGGGGGGTTGATCTCTTCAACCCTCTTAACGCTTCTGGTGCTGCCGGTGCTGTACAGCTGGTTCGGCGGCGTGAAGCGAGGGCCAAGCTCGAGCGCCTAAGGAAGAAGGGGTCAAACCTACCTTTCGTTACTTTCCCGCAAAAGGTCCACCTAAGAGTAACGAAAGGTAGGTTTGACCCCTTCTTTTTCCTATGTTATAAATCGCCTCCATGAAGAGCGTCCTGTTGGCCACGAAGAGCCTCGAGCAGCTGACGCAAGAAGCCTCCTCGGAATCCTCCGGGCTCAAGCGCGTCCTCGGCCCGTGGCATCTCGTCTTCCTCGGCATCGGGGCCATCGTCGGGGCCGGCATCTTCGTCATGACCGGCCACGTCGCCGCCCAGTACGCCGGGCCCGCCGTCACGCTCTCCATCGTGCTCGCCGGCGTGACCTGCGCCTTCGCCGGGCTGTGCTACGCCGAGTTTGCCTCGCTCATCCCCATTGCCGGAAGCGCCTACACCTACGCCTATTCGACGTTGGGCGAGATCTTCGCCTGGATCATCGGCTGGGACCTCATCCTGGAGTACTCGGTGGGCGCGACGACCGTGGCCATCGGCTGGTCCGGGTACGTCGTCAGCTTCCTCAAGGGCATCGGCATCAATTTCCCCGCCGTTTTTGCCGACGCGCCATTCGCCTTTGATCCCAAGACCGGCGCTTGGACGAAAACCGGCGCGCTCATCAACCTTCCGGCCCTCTTGATCATCGCCCTCATCACTTACGTCCTCGTCCATGGCATCCGCGAGTCGGCGACGGTCAATTCCGTCATCGTCTTCTTGAAGATCGCCATCATTTTGGTCTTCGTGGGGGCCGGTTTGTTCTTCATCAAGCCGGAGCTCTGGAAGCCGTTCATTCCCGCGAATCAGGGACAATCCGGCTTCTTCGGCTGGAGCGGGATCCTCCGCGGGGCAGGCGTGATGTTCTTCGCCTACCTGGGTTTCGACGCCGTCTCGACGGCCGCCCAGGAGGCCAAGAACCCGAAACGAGACATGCCCATCGGCATCCTCGGCTCGCTCTTCGCCTGCACGGCCATCTACATCGTGTTCTCCCTCGTCCTGACCGGTGTCGTTCCTTATGCTCAGCTCAACGTCACCGCCCCGGTGGCCGTGGCCATCGATGCCATGCGGCTCTTCTGGCTTTCGCCCCTCATCAAGATCGCGGCCATCATCGGCCTGATGTCGGTGATGATGGTCCAGCTCATGGGCCAGCCGAGGATCTTCTACACCATGGCCAAGGACGGCCTCTTGCCGCCCGCGGCGGCCAAGGTTCATCCGAAGTACGGCACGCCCCACGTCACGACGATCATCACGGGCCTCGCCGTCAGCATCGCCGCCTCGTTCCTGCCCATGGGCATCGTTGGCGAGCTCGTCAGTATCGGCACGCTCTTCGCCTTTGCCATCGTCTGCGGCGGCGTCCTCGTCCTCCGCTACACCCGCCCCGATATCCCGCGGCCCTTTAAGACACCTCTCGTCCCCTTGGTCCCCGTCCTGGGCATTTTTTCCTGTGTCTACCTGATGACCTTCCTGTCCCGGGATACCTGGATCCGGCTCATCGCCTGGATGGCCATCGGACTGGTCATCTATTTCACTTATGGCATCCGCAAGAGCAAGCTCAGGAGAAGGTCATGAGCGACTTCAAGCGCGAGATGTCCCTCTTCGACGCCATGATGATCGTCATGGGGGCGATGATCGGGTCGGGCATCTTCATCGTCAGCGCCGACATCGCCCGCACGGTCGGCTCGCCCGGCCTCCTGCTCCTCGTCTGGCTCATCACGGGCGTCGTCACGGTCATCGGCGCCCTGAGCTACGGCGAGCTGGCCGGCATGATGCCCCACGCCGGCGGGCTCTACGTCTACCTGCGCGAGGCCTACGGCCCGCTCATCGGCTTCCTCTATGGTTGGACGACCTTCCTCGTCATCCAGACCGGGACGATCGCGGCGGTCGGCGTCGCCTTCGCCAAGTTCACCGGCCTCATCATCCCCTGGTTCAGCGAAAAGCACGTCCTGATCCAGGTCCTGGGCCTGAAGATCACGGCCGCCCAGGTCCTGGCCATCGCCAGCATCATCGTCCTGACGTATCTCAACATGCGCGGCGTGCGCACGGGCAAGACGATCCAGGGCGTTTTCACTGTGACCAAGACGGTCGCCCTATCCGGGCTCATCCTGCTCGGCTTCATCGTCGGGGCGAACGCCGTGGCGGTCAAGGCCAACCTGGCCGCCTTCTGGAAGGCGAGCTGGACTCACATGGCCGCCGGCCAGGTCGTCTCGGTCGAGCCCCTGACCGGCCTCATGATCCTGGCGGCCATCGGGGCGGCCATGGTCGGCTCGCTCTTTGCCTCGGACGAATGGTACACGGTGACCTACATCGCCGGCGAGGTCAAGAACCCGCGGAAGAACATCCCCCGGAGCCTCGTCCTGGGGGCCGGGATCGTCATCCTGCTGTATTTCCTGGCCAACGTCGCCTATGTCGTGATCCTGCCGGTCCGCGGCGGCCCCGAGGCGGCCGACGTCATCGGCCGCGGCATCCAGTTCGCCCAATCCGACCGCGTCGGGACGGCCGCCGCCGAGATGATCTTCGGCGGCCCGGCGGCCATCATCATGGCCGTCCTGATCATGATCTCGACCTTCGGCTGCAACAACGGCTTGATCCTGTCCGGGGCCCGCGTCTACTATGCCATGGCCAAGGACGGGCTGTTCTTCAAGTCGACGGGAACCCTCAACCGGAGGTCGGTGCCGGGCACGGCCCTCGTCGTCCAGTGCGTCTGGGCCTCGCTCCTCTGCCTGAGCGGAACCTACAGCGACCTCCTGGATTACGTCGTCTTCGCGGTGCTGATCTTTTTCGTCCTGGTCGTTTCGGGGATCTTCATCCTCCGGAAGAAGCATCCCGATTGGGAGCGGCCGTATAAGGCCTGGGGCTATCCGGTCGTGCCCGCCCTCTACATCCTCGTCGCCGCGGCCATCGCGGTCGATTTGCTCATTTTCAAAGCGAAATACACCGTCCCCGGTCTGCTGATCGTCCTCCTGGGCATCCCGGTCTACCTCCTCCGCAAGCGCTTCGCGGGGACTCGGACCGGAACCGGGGTCTGAGCGAAGGGCCTTATTTCTTCCGTTCGGCGGCGAGAACCCCGGCGATCATGTATTCGTTCGACGTGAATTCCTGGACCCAAACCCGGATCGATTCGACGGGGGCGCCGATCGAATCGTGCACGGCCGCGGTGACCGCCGTGAGCAGGGCCTTCTTCTGAGCGTCCGTGCGGCCTTCGAGCAGATGGATTTCGACGAGTGGCATCGGGACTCCTTTCGCGGCCATTCTAGCAAAAGGAAGGGGTCAAACCTAAACAAACAGAAGGGGTCAAACCTAAACTATTAAACTTTTTTGCGACGCTTACAGGAATTCGATTGAAAAAGTTTAATAGTTTAGGTTTGACCCCTTCTTTTCTTCGACCCCATCTTTGGTTTGACCCCTTCTGATTGACTTTGGACGGGCCTTCTGATAGAAATTCATTCAAGATAAACGCGCATGGTCATCAAAACACGCGAGGCCGGGAACGTCGTCGTCTTCGATATCGAGGGGGAGATCCGCCGCACCGACACCCCCCAGGAAACCCTCCACAGCCTGGTCGAGGCCCAGCTCAACCATGGCCGGAGGAACGTCCTGCTCAACCTCGCCGGGGTGGAGTTCATCGACAGCTTCGGCGTGGGCCAGATCCTGGCCAGCTACATCTCGACGCAGAATCTCGGCGGCAAGCTCAAGCTGTGCCGGATCTCGCACAAGCTCCTCCTCATCTTCCAGATCACCATGCTGCACAAGGTCCTCGATATCCACGAGGATTGCGACAAGGCCCTGGAGAGCTTTGGCAAGGCCTGAGCTCCCGGGAACCTGAGGGGGGAGGCGAGTGCCCGACGGGCGGCTCGAAAAGTTCCTGAAGGGATTCGGGGACGTTCGCGGCCGCGAGGCCCGGGTCGCGCTGTCCCTGGCGGCCTTCTTTTTC
>JADGNU010000057.1 GCA_017883305.1 Candidatus Aminicenantota bacterium
AAGACCGCAGCGAGCCTGAGTGAGCGCTTGTTCATGCGTCCTCCTCGTGGATGTGTAGGTCGGAGAATATGCAGAACGCCGGGACAAGTCAACCGTCCAGCACCGTTGTCCGTTCTGCTTGTTCAACGATCCCCTGGCCGCGACGGTCGCGGCGAGGATGGCAGCTGAACCCGATATTGGAAAAGTTTAGCAGGGACGCGTGGCGGAGGAGGGCAGTTTCTGGGGAAACCGCCAAAACGTGTCTGAGCGAGGCCTAGCGCAGGCCGAGCGAGTTGTTTTGGCGCCGAGTCCGACGCACATCCCTGCGTCTTCAAACTTTTCCCATGAGGGAGAAGCTGTCTTCCGAGCCGCGCAGAGGCCAGGCGTCGTTAAAAGAGGCTTTTATCCGGGAAGCCTGATGAGGGTGACGGCGTAGCAGGCGATGGCCTGGCGCTCACCGACCGGCCCGAGTCCTTCGTTCGTCTTGGCCTTGAGGCCCAGTGAGTTCTGCGGGAGTCCCAGGATCGGCGCCAGCGCGGCCTTCATGGCCGGGATGTGGGGCCCCATCTTCGGCTCTTCGGCGACGATGACGGCGTCGACGTTGACGATCTCCGCGCGGCGCGACCTGACGAGACCCATGACGGTCTCGAGCAGGCCCGTGCTCCGCGCGCCCTCGATGCGCGGGTCGGTGTCGGGGAACTGAGTCCCGATGTCGCCTTCACCGAGCGCCCCGAGCAGGGCGTCGATGACGGCGTGGACGAGCGCGTCGCCGTCCGAATGCCCGAGAAGGCCGGCGGCATAGGGGATGTCAACCCCGCCGAGGACGAGCCGGCGTCCCGCTTCGAGCCTGTGGATGTCGTAGCCGAAACCGATCTTATGCATCGAGCAGCGCCTCCGCGATGGGGATGTCGATGGGTGTCGTGATCTTGATGTTCCGCGGATCGCCGGCGACCGCGGTCACGGCGAGCCCGACGCGCTCGACCAGGGCCGCCTCGTCGGTGCCGTAGAACCGGTCCCGCCTGGCCGCGTCCAGGGCCTTCTTGAGGACGTCGTATCGGAACCCCTGCGGGGTCTGCGCCCGGGCCAGAAGCGTCCGGTCAACGGTCCCGGCGACGCGCCCGTCGCGGATCTCCTTGATCGTGTCCTCGATGGGCAGGACCGGCACGGCCGCACCGTCGGCGCGGGCCGCGGCGATGACCCGGCTGATCAGGCCCGCATCGACCAGGGGCCGGGCCCCGTCATGGACCAGAACGACCTCGGGCGCCGAGGCCGTCAGGATGCGGAACCCCTGCCAAACCGAGTCCTGGCGCTTTTCCCCGCCGCGCACGATGTCGACGATCTTGGCGTAGCGCATCCGGTAGTGCTTCAGGTCCTGTTCGTCGGGCAGGACGAGCACGACCGCCTCGACCTCGGGATGGGCCTGGAACCGCTCCAGGGTCCACTCGAGAACGGGCTTGGCCCGGAGATAGGCGAACTGCTTCATCTCGCCGAAGCGCTTGCCGGCCCCGGCGGCGACGATGATCGTGGCTGTGCCGCTCATATCGCCTCCCCTCGAAATTCGAGTCCGCGACTTTCCTTTATAGAGGAAAAGATCAGAAGACGCGCTGCAGGGCCTCACGGATGGTCTTCACGCCATGACACTCGATCTCGGGCAGGTCCTTCCGGTCGATGGCGGCCAGGTTCCCGGCCGGCAGCATGACCGAGCCGAACCCCAGGGCCTGGGCCTCCCGGATCCGGACGAGAGGCTGGCTGACGGAGCGGATCTCGCCGGAGAGGCCGACCTCGCCGAAAAAGGCCATGTCCTGGGGCAAGGGCATGTTCTTGAGCGAGGAGACGACGGCCATGACCACCCCGAGGTCGACCGCCGGTTCCTCGATCGACATCCCCCCGGCCACGTTGAGGTAGATGTCCTCGCCGGCAAAGCTGTAGCCGGCCTTCTTCTCGACCAGGGCCAGAAGCATGGCCGCCCGGTAGTGGTCGAGGCCGATGGTCATCCGCCGGGGATTCCCGACGAACAGCGTCGAAGAGACGAGCGACTGGATCTCGGCCAGGAGCGGCCGCGTTCCCTTGATCGTGCAGACGACGGCGCTTCCGGCCTCGTCGCGGGGCCGTTCGCGGAGGAAGAACGCCGACGGATTCAGGATGGGCTGAAGTCCCGAGGCCGTCATCTCGAAGACGGCCAGCTCCGAGATGGGGCCGAACCGGTTCTTCATGGCCCGCAGGACGCGGTGGCTGTGGTCCTTTTCCCCTTCAAAGAGGAGAACGACGTCGACGATGTGCTCGAGCGACTTCGGCCCGGCGAGCGAGCCGTCCTTGGTGATGTGGCCGACGAGGAAGGTCGGGATCTGCCGGGTCTTGGCGAAGCGGAAGATCTGGTTGGCGGCTTCCCGGACCTGGCTGATCGTGCCGGGTCCCGAACTCATCTTGGCCGAGAAGACGGTCTGGATCGAATCGACGACCATGATCTTGGGCGCCAGCCGCTCGGCCTGGGCCAGGATGCGCTCGAGGTTGGTCTCGGCCAGAAGGTACAGCTGGCCTTCGCGGACACCCAGCCGGTCCCCCCGGAGCTTGATCTGCTCCAGGGATTCCTCGCCCGAAACATAGAGCACCAAGGCGTCATCGACGGCCATCTCCCTGGCCACCTGGAGCATAAGCGTGGATTTCCCGATGCCCGGCTCGCCGCCGATAAGCACGAGCGAGCCTGCGACGAGACCGCCGCCGAGGACCTTGTTCAGGTCCTCGATCCCGACGCCAAGCCTCTGACGGGGGATATCCTGGATGTCCTTGTAGAGGACCGGTTCGGAGGGGGCGTAGGTGATGCCGCCGGCGCCAGTCACGACCTCCTCCTCGATCTCCTCGACCAGCGTGTTCCATTCGCCGCAGGAGGAGCAGCGGCCCATCCACTTGGGATAGCGGGCCCCGCAGCTCTGGCAGATGAAAACGGTCTTGTCCTTCATCCCGTCCCGCCGCGCAAACTGGGATTATTCACTGAAGAATGCGGCGTTTTCATGAATACCCCAGGTTCAGTACTCCGGCGCGAACTGTTCCATATCGGCGAAGCGGGCGTATTCGCGGATGAAGGCCAGCTGGAGGTTGCCGATCGGGCCGTTCCTCTGTTTGGCGACGCTGACTTCAGCCACGCCCCGGAGGGTCTCGTCGTCCGGATGGTAGAACTCGGGCCGGTAGATGAAGATGACGACGTCGGCGTCCTGCTCGATGGCCCCCGATTCGCGGAGGTCCGAGAGCATGGGCTTGGGCTCGCGCCGGCCCTTCTCGGGGGCCCGGCTGAGCTGGGAGATGCCGACGACCGGAATGCGCAACTCCTTGGCCAGCTCCTTGAGGGACCGGGAGATGAACGACATCTCCTGGTTGCGGTTCTCGAACCGCCCGCCCGTCCGCATGAGCTGGATGTAATCGACGAAGACGATGTCGAGCCGCTGCTCCATCTTCAGCCGGCGGCACTTGGCCTTCATCTCCATGATCGTCAGGGCCGCCGACTCGTCGATGAAGATGCGCGTCCGGGACAGGGCCTCGCCGGCCAGCTTGAGCTTCTCGAAATCGCGGTCGCTGAGGTACCCGGTCCGGGTCTTCTGGATGTCGATCTGGGCCTCGGCGCAGAGGAGGCGGATGACGATCTGGGCCTCGGACATCTCCATGGAGAAGAAGCCGACGGCCTTGTCGGTCTTGATCCCGACGTGATGGGAGATGTTCAGGCCCATCGCCGTCTTGCCCATGGACGGCCGCGCGGCCAGAATGACGAGCTCCGACGGCTGGAAGCCGGCGGTCATGGCGTCGAGGTAGCGGAACCCGGAGGGAATGCCCGTGACCGCCTCCTTGCGGGCGGCCGTCTCCCGGATCTGCTGCAGGGTCGGCCCGGTCAGCTGGTTGATAGGACGGAAGCCGGGCTTGATGCGCTGCTCGGCGATCTCGACGATGTTCGCCTGGGCCATGTTGAGCAGCTCGTCGGCGTCCTCCTTCTGGTCGTAGCTGTCTTGGATGATCCTCGTCGAGGACAAGATCAGACGGCGGAGGAGGGCCTTTTCCTTGATGATCTGGGCGTAATATTCGACGTTGAGGTTGCGGGGAACGCCATCCAAGAGCGAGGACAGGTAGGAGGCCCCGCCGATCTCCTCGAGGATCCCGGCCCGCTGGGCGTCCTCGGTCAAGGTGAGGAGGTCCACGGGAAGCCCTTTGTCGACGAGGCCGATGATCCGCTCCAGGATCTTGCGGTGGGCGTCCTTATAGAGGTCCTCCGGGGAGATCGTGGACAGGACGACGTTCAGGTTCTGGTTCTGGACCAGGATCCCCCCGAGGACGGTCCGTTCGGCCTCGATGCTGTGCGGCGGCGTCTTCTTCAGGAACATCGTGTCGAGTTCCATGGCCACCTCGGTCCGGCCGGTCCCCGGCCGGCCACGCTCAGGATTTCCTCGACCCCGTATCCTCGCTTGTTTCGCCCGCCGCGGCCGTTCCCTCGGCCTCCTCACGGGCGACGATGATCTTCACTTCGGCCCGATCATCCGTGCTGATCTTGACCGGGACAGTGAAATTGCCGAGCCGCTTGATCGGTTCGTCGAGCATGATCTTCTTCTTGTCGATGTCGTAGCCCAGCCCGTCCAGCGCCTCCTTGACGTCGCCGGCCGAGACCGAGCCGAAGATGATGTCCCTGTCGCCGGCCCGGCGGGTGAATGTCAGGGAAACCTGGTTGAGCTTCTGGACGATCGACTGGAAGGATTTGCGCTCGATCTCCACCTTCTTCTTCAGGGCTTGGCGCTCGATCTCGATCGTCTTGAGGTTCGTGGCCGTGACGGCCAAGGCCATCTTCCGCGGAATGAGATAGTTCCGGCCGAAACCCGGGGCGACGTTGACGACGTCACCGCGCCGGCCCAGCTTCTCCACGTCCTGTTTCAGGATGACCTTCATGTCAGTCCTCGACGTAAGGGATCAGGGCCATGAGCCGGGCCCGCTTGACGGCCAGAGCCAGCTTGCGCTGATGGAAGGCGCACGTCCCGGTGATCCGGCGCGGGGTGATCTTGCCCCGGTCGGGGATGTACTTCTTCAGGATCTCGGCGGCCTTGTAGTCGATCCCCCGGACATTCCGCTGGCAGAACCGGCAGAATTTCCTCTTGGGCGTGAAATATTTCCGATAGCCGCCCCGTTCGCTGCGTTCGCCCCGTTCGGGCCTGTCGTCTCGCGGCATGTCACTTCTCCTCTTTCACTTCGGCCGGTGCCGGAGCTGGGGCAGGCGCCGGAGCGGGAGCCGGAGCCTGGGCCTGCGCCTGGGCGGCCTCTTCGGCCCGCCTCTTTTTCTTCCGCCGGACGAGGTCCCGCGGGTCTTTGAGGACGGTCATGAAGCGGATGACGGCGTCCGTCTGCTTGAACCGCCGCTCCAGCTCCACGGACACGTCCCCGCCGCCGTCGTAGGTGAAGAACACGTACACGCCTTCCTGGAACCGCTTGATCGGGAAGGCCAGCCGGCGCTTGCCCCAGATGTCCTGCCGGACCATGTGCCCCTTTTTCTGGGCCACGATCTCGGCCATCTGCTGGATGAATTGTGTCGTCTCTTCTTCGGAGAGGGCGGGGGAGAGAACGAACCCCGTTTCGTATTGTCTCAATGAGACCTCCTTATGGTTTGAGCAGCCCCTCCTCTTCTGGGAGGAGCAAGGGGTCAAAAAGGCCATTTTAGCCGATTCCCCGAAAAGATTCAAGGCTCCTGCCGGGTCCGGGACGCCCTCTCTCCGGCTGTGCTCAGGATATCGCCCCTCCGGCGGGAAGCGGACTCTGGGAAGCGACCCGGCAAAAGTACGGCGGAGAGACCCGGAGCCGGACTTCTGCGAAATATCTCAAAAAGCACTCTTCTCAGATAGCTATCAGAATCGTGGCCTCGAGTGCTCGGCCGCGATTCTGCAGGTCGCTCCGAAAACTCCGCTTCCCGTCGGTCCCGCTTCCCTCACGGGGGCATCGGGGCGATATCCATCGCCGCCTCGAGAGGGCGTTCACGCCCCGGAGGCAATGCGATGGTTGAACCGGGTCATGGCCCGCTCGATCCCGCCGTCAAGGACCATCTCCAGGGCCTCGGCGGCCTGCTCCAGGCCCCGCTCGAGGTCCGCCCGCTCGTCCCGCTTGAACGGCTCGAGGACGAAATCGGCCGCGTCCCGGCCGGCCGGGAGCGGGCCGGTGCCGATCCGGATGCGCGGGAAGTCTTCGCTCTGGACCTCCCCCACGACCGAGATCATGCCCTTGTGCGTGCCGGGCCGGCCGGCCTTGCGCACCCGGATCTCGCCGAGCGGGATGTCGAGATCGTCGTAAATCACGATCAGGCGCTCGGGCCCGACCTCTTTGCCGGCCAAGGCCGCCCGCACGGCCGTCCCGCTCCGGTTCATGAAGGTCTTGGGCTGGACCAAGAGAACCTCGTCGCCGGCGCGGCGGACGAGGGCCGTACGGGATTTGAACAGCCGGCCGCGGAGCTCGGCGCCCCACGCCCGGGCCAGGCGGTCGACCAGCATGAAGCCCGCGTTGTGACGCGTGGCCGCGTACTCGTCACCCGGGTTGCCCAGTCCCACGACCAGCCACAAGGGCTATTTCTCCGGCTCTTCCTTCTCGGCCCGTTCCTTCTTGATGACCTCGGGCTCCTTCGGCTCCTCGGCGGCCACTTCTCCTTCCGGCTTCTCGCCGGGGAAGACCTCTTCTTCCTTGTGGGGCAGGGAGACCAGGACCAGGGCGGTATTCGGGTCCGTCAGGACCTTGATCCCGGCCGGGACCGGCATGGCCTCGACCTTGAACGCCTGGTGGATATGGAGCTCGGAGATGTCGATCTCCAGGCTCTCCGGGATGTCCTTCGGCAGGCACTCGACCTCGACCTCGCGGGTGACGAAGTCGATAAAGCCGCCTTCGGTCTTCACGCCGAAGGGCTCGCCGTGATGGACGATCGGGACCGTGACCCGGATCGGCTTGTCCATGGCGATGCGGATGAGGTCGACGTGGAGGAGTTCGTCCGTGGACGGGTCGATCTGCATCTCCTTGATCATGGCGTCGTAGGCATCGGTGTCGACGGCGACCTTGAAGATCGTGTTCTCCCCCGACTCGAGGCGCAGGATCTGGACGATGTCCTTCTTGCTCAGGACGAGGGGCAGGGTCTCCATCGACTCCCCGTAGAGGACGGCCGGGACGAAGCCTTGGGCCCGGAGCCGGCGCGCGGCGTTGGTTCCCAGGCCTTGGCGTTTTTCGGTCTTGACGACGATACTCATGGTGTTCTCCTTACGCGAACAGGGAGCTGACCGAGCTTCCCTCGCTGATCCTCCGGATCGCCTCACCGAAGAGCTCGGCGACGGAGAGGACGGAGAACCGGCCGGACGCGGCCGCCTTCTCCGTCAACGGGATGGTATTGGTCACGAAAATGCGTTCGAGGTTCGATGCGCCGATCCGGTCGAGGGCCGGCCCCGACAGGACGGGGTGCGTGCAGGCGCTGAAGATCCTCTTGGCACCCTCTTTGGCCAGGGCCTCGACGCTGAGCGTCATCGTTCCGGCGGTGTCGACGATGTCGTCGAAGATGACGACGTTCTGGCCGGCGACCTCGCCGATGACATGCAGGACCTTGGCCACGTTCGGGGCGGGCCGCCTCTTGTCGATGATGGCCAGCTTGGCGTTCAGGCGCTGGGCGAACACGCGGGCCCGGCCCACGCCGCCGGCGTCGGGCGAGACGATGGTCAGGTCCTCGAGCTTCAGCGTCTTGATGTGGTTGGCCAGCACCGGGGCGGCCATGAGGTTGTCCACAGGGATCGAGAAGAACCCCTGGATCTGCGGCGAGTGGAGGTCCATGGTCAGGATCCGGTTGGCCCCGGCCGTTTCGATGAGGTCCGAGACCAGGCGGGCCGTGATCGGGACGCGGGGGCGGTCCTTCCAATCCTGGCGGGCGTAGGGGAAATAGGGGATGACGGCGGTGATGCGGCCGGCGGACGCCCGCTTGAACGCGTCGATCATGATGAACAGCTCCATGAGGTGGCTGTTCGCGTCGGACGATCCCGACTGGATGATGAAGACGTCTTCGCCGCGGACGTTCTCGTCGATGTAGAAGTGGATTTCGCCGTCGCTGAAGCGGTCAAGGACGCAGCGCCCGAGATCGATCTTGAGGTAGTCGACGATCTCCTGGGCCAGGGCCGTGTTCGAAGTTCCCGTGAATACCTTCATCGTACTTTCCTCGCCTTATATCGTCCGAACTGGGGCGGGAGGATTCGAACCTCCGGATGACGGAGCCAAAGTCCGTTGCCTTACCGCTTGGCTACGCCCCAGCACCGAGCTGGGCCCAATAACTCTCTCGCGGCAGGGTCGTCGCGAGACGGGCGTCCGACGTGCCGGGGAGCCTCCTCCGCGCCTCTTCGGCGCTCGCCGTGTCGGGGAAAAGTCCGTACACCGCCGAGCCCGAACCGCTGACCTGGGACAGGAGGGCCCCCTGCTCCCGGAAAAAACTTGTCCAGCGCTCGAGCTCGGGATGGGCCCGGAAAATGACACGTTCCAGGTCGTTTTCCAGAAGTCCGAAGTCGCCGGACTCCAGAAAGCGCATAATTTTACTCATTTTCCCCGGGGAAGTCAAGGACGGGTCGACGCCCGCGTAGATGGACGGTGTCGATATCGGGAATCCCGGGAAGAGGAACACGCAGGGGAGCGGGGTCAGATCGGGAAGCGGGGTCAGCCTGTCACCGATGTCCTCTCCCAGGCAAAGCCCCCCTTTCAGAAAAAAGGGGACATCGGCCCCCAAGCCTCTGGCCAGGCGGGACAGCTCGACCGGGCCCAGGCCAAGGCCCCATAGCCCGTTAAGGGCCAGGAGGGTCGCCGCGGCGTTCGAGCTACCGCCGCCGAGCCCGCGTCCGGCGGGCACCACCTTCCTGACGGCGATCTTCGCGCCCTTGGTCGTTTCGCCCGCCCCCTGAAGCAGCCGTGCGGCCCGGTGGACGAGGTTCGTCCGGTCCCAAGCGATGGCCGGGTCGTCCCCGACGACTTCGAGAACGCCGTCCGGGGCGGGTTCGAAGTCGAGCTCGTCGGCGAGCGAGACCGTCTGGAAGAGCGTCCGGATATCGTGATACCCGTCCGGCCTCCGGCCCACGATCTCGAGGCCGAGGTTGATCTTGGCGAACGACTTGACGGTCATCGGTCCAGGAGCTCCAGGATCTCCTCCCACGTCTTGGGAGCGAAGACGCGAAGGAAGGTCACGTCGAAAGATTCCTCCCGCGGCGGCGGGTCGAATCCGAGCTTGAGCACTTTCACCCGGCCGGAAGTCCCCGGCCCTTCGAGGCCGATCTCCCGCGGCACGCCGTCTCCCGGAAAAAATTCGCGGACCGTGAACGAGAAGCCGCCGTGGACGCCGCGGGCGGCGCGTCCCCCGGCGTCGCGCTCGACGCTCCAACCGTTCTCTTCCGCCGCGTTCGCGGACGCCCCCCACGTTCCGGACAGAAGACGGACCGCGTCGTCGGGAAGGAGGGCGACGCCGAGGAACCTTTCCATCATCACGCCGGCTTCGTCCTCGGCGTAGATCTTTTGGCTCGGCAGGACGAACCAGGCCCGGTCCGCGCGAAAAAGGATGAGGAACGCCGTCCGCCCGATCGGATCGACCCCTTCGACCCGCCCGAGCCCCGGCCGGCGGAACACAAAGCCGAACTTGCCTTTGATGGACGCTTCGACACCCGCGATCGACGCCGAGCCGAACCCCTCGACGGCTTCGACGCCGCCGGACGGCGGAACGAGCCGGGGGGGACGGGGAGCGCAGGCGGTGAGGAGAAGGACGATCAGCGGGGCTGCAACGCGACGAACCCGGCCGCGATCGACCGGTCTAACGGAAGTCATAATCTTCGGTGCGGGGAGGCTTTTTCTTGGCCTCGTCCCTCAGCTTCTTCTTCCTGAAGAGGGGATAGAAGGGGGACTTGATACGACGACCGAAGCAGGACATGTTCGGATTGAGGATGAGGAGCAGGATGAAGGCGGCGAAGATGATCAGGATGCCGGTCGTGCTCCACTTCATCGCCAGACCCTCTGTGATGCCATCCGTCGGCGGCCGGACGCCCGGCCTCTATGCCGGAGGGACTTCGGACGTCTCACTCGTGGCTTTCGGGCTCTTCCTGGAAGATCGGGATCTTGGATTTCTCTTTTTCTTTCCCGAAATAGTGGCCGAGGCAGAACACCGTGCCCAACGTGAACAGCGCCAATAGGAACTTGAAGAAACCTTTCATCTGAACCTTCCCTTCCCCATTCTATTTAAAAGCGCGGAAAAGTCAATCGCAGGAGCCATCGTTTCGCGAAATTTCCGCGCCCTCCGTATTTGCTTTTTGGCCCTCGCGCCGATATATTGAAAACGATGTCCCGAACCTTCCGCGCTCTGATCGTCCTCGGGCTTCTCGCCCCGGCGGCCGCGCTTGCCCAGGGGCTCCGGCCGGCCGTTTTCGCAGGCCAGTTCTATCCGGCCGACGCGGCCGCCCTGGCCGCCGCGATCGACGGCTATCTGGCAGCCGCGGAAGCGGCAGCCCCGGCGGCTCCCCCGGCGGGGCGGATCGTCGGCCTCGTCGCGCCCCATGCCGGATATGTCTATGCCGGCCGGACGGCGGCCGCCTCCTATGCCCTCCTTCGCGGCCAGGCGATCGATACGGTCGTCATCATCGGGCCGTCCCACCGTTTCGCTTTCGAGGGGGTGTCGATCTGGCCCGACGGGGGATTCGAGACTCCGCTCGGAGTCGCCCGGGTCGACGCGGCTCTGGCCAAGGAGATCACCAAGGCCTCGGGCTTCCGCTTCCAGCGGGAAGCCTTCGCGGAGGAACATTCCGTCGAAGTCCAGGTCCCCTTCGTCCAGAGGGTCTTGCCCGGCGCGGCGATCGTGCCCATCGTCATGGGCGATCAGACGCGGTCGACCATCCGGACGCTGGCCGCCGCACTGACCAAGGCCTGCCGTGATAAGAGGGTCGTGGTCGTCGCCTCGACCGACCTGTCGCATTTCCTGCCCAAAGAGCGGGCCCAGGCGACGGACGCGGCAACGGCGGCCCTGATCCGGGATATGAAGACCGACACCATCATCCGCAAGGTCGAAGAGGGAGAGAACATCATGTGCGGCGGCGGCCCGGTCGCAACCGTCCTGCTTTACGCGGAGAAGGCCGGCCAACCCAAGGTCGAGATCCTGGCCCGGACCGACTCGTCCGGCTTCGGCGGGCCCGTGGTCGGCTATCTCGCCGCCGCGGTCCTTTCGGGGACGTCTCCGGCGCCCGAGGAATTCACGCTGACGGCCGGAGAGAAGGCGGATCTCTTGAAGCTGGCCCGCGCGGCCTTGACGGAGTACGTCACGCGCGGCGTGGAGATCGACGACCTCTCCGGCCAAGACAAGTTCCGCGCGCCCCGCGGCGCGTTCGTCACGCTGACGCGGGACGGAGCCCTGCGCGGCTGCATCGGCTTCATCGAACCCGTCCTGCCGCTCGGCCGGGCCGTCATCCGCACGGCGATCTACGCGGCCACCGAAGACCCGCGCTTCCGGCCGGTGAGGGCCGCCGAGCTCAAGGACCTCCGGGTCGAGATCTCGGTCCTGACCCCGCCCCGCGAGATCGACGACCCGCGGCTGGTCAAGGTCGGGACCCACGGCCTCATCGTCGAAAAGGACGGGTCCAAGGGCGTCCTTCTGCCGCAAGTGCCCGTCGACAACGGCTGGGACCGCGAGACCTTCCTCGGCGAAGGCTGTCTCAAGGCCGGGCTGTCGCGCGACGCCTGGAAGAAGGGCGCCAAGCTCTCCGTCTTCGAAGCCATCGTCTTCCACGAATGAGCCTCGGGATATCCTCTCCGCTCGCGAGAGCGACCTCCCGGCTCGGTGCGGTTCCTCCCTCGGCGTCACCCCCCATCCATCCTCCGGCGGGAAGCGAAGTCTTCGAAGCGACCAACAGGATTGTGGCTGAGTGCTCGAAGCCACAATCCTGGTAAGTATCTTAAACAAGTGTCCTTTTTCTTTTCAGATATTTCCCGGATACGCAGCTCCGAGTCGCTCTGCTGCGCATCCGGTCCTCCGCTCCCAAGAGTCCGCTCCGCGTTAGGCCCCCCACGCCGTTGCGTCACCGCCCCTGCGCTCACATCGCCTGTCCGCTCGCGTCGACGACACCCCTCGGCTTCATTTCCAGCGGTCGAGTCTTTTCCTTTAGTGCAAAAGACGGGAGGACTATGGGGGCTGAGACGAGGCTGCGGAAGAAGGGGTCGAGGGGATCCCCGAAACCCCTCCGCAGCCGGCCCCAAATTCTGGTATAATGGGTCGTTGTTTATTCGGAGCTAGAGACAATGCCGATATACGAATACCAGTGCACCAAGTGCCACGAGGTGTGCGAGGTGCTGCAGAGAGCCAAGGACAAACCTCCCGACAAGTGTCCCAAATGCGGCGCGCCCGTGATCAAGCGGATCTCGTCGCCGGCCATCCAGTTCAAGGGAACGGGGTGGTACA
>JADGNU010000262.1 GCA_017883305.1 Candidatus Aminicenantota bacterium
TGGCGGAGGACGAAGACCGCCCGTTCCCGCTCCGAAAACTTGTCCAGGGCCTCGTCGATCCGGCGGCGCAGACAGGCGGCCTCGACCGTCTGTTCGGGTCGGGGGGCAGGATCGGAGGGCTCGTCGAAGGGCAGAGCGTGAGCCGGCGAGGCCGCCGCCTCTTTGGGGTAGAACGGTCTTTTCCGGAGGTGATCGAGCGCCGCGTTGTGGGTGATCTGGTAGATCCACGTGCTCAGCCCATATCCCGGCTTGAGCGTCCCGATCGCTTTGTGGATCTTCATGAACGTGATCTGGGAGATGTCCTCGGCATCGGCGTGATTTCGCGTCATCTCGAAAGCCAGTCCATAAACCTTTCTCTGATAGGCCTCGACGAGCTCGCGGAAGGCAGAGGGGTCGCCGGCGATCAGGCGGTCCGCCCAGCGGGCCTCTTCCTCTCGATTCATCTCGGCTCCGCAGTAGAGACGCAAGGCGGGTGCGGAAGGATGGCAAGCTTCATATGATCCAGTTTAGCATTGACGCTCCGGACCGGGAAACATAGAATGGGCCCGAATGCGCCGGGGCGTCGGACACAGAGTCCCCCCGCCGGAGGTTCTCATGCTTCAGCCGGATCGAGCCTTGGCCAAGGTCGTCCTGATCGCAGCGGCATTCAGCGTGATCGTCTTTTCCCCCGACCGCGTGTCCGCCGGCCCCCAGGAATACGGTTATCTCGTCCGGGGCGGCCCGCCCTGCGCCGTGTGGTGGGCCGAGGGTGCATACAAAGTCATGAGGGATGACCCCGTCCCGACGGCGGCGGGCGCGACGGTCAAGATCGCGGCCGCACGGAACGAATACGAGCCGTTCCTGATCGTTCTCAAACCGGCGACGCGGCTCGACGGTGTCCGGGTCACCGCCTCGTCCTTGACGAACGAAAAAGGAGGGACGATCGGCCCTGACGCGATAACCGTCCGCCATGTCGGCTACGTCGAGGTGACCTCGCCCACGGACGGACTCGGCCGAGCCGGATTCTGGCCTGACCCGCTTCCGCCCTATGACGGGCCATTTGCGGCGGCCGCGGGCGAAAACTATCCCCTCTGGATCACGGTCCGGGTCCCGAAGGACGCGGGACCAGGGATCTACAAGGGCGAAGTCGGGCTCACCGCCGAGGGCTGGACGTGCCGCGTGCCCGTCGAACTCCGTGTCTGGGGATTCACGCTTCCGGAACGATCCTCCGTACGGTCCTCGTTCGGTCTGCCGACGGCCGACATCAAGGCCTACCACAATCTCGAGACCCGCGAGGAGCTCGAGAAGGTCGTCGACCTTTATTATCAGGACATGCGCGAGCATCGCGTCGCCCCCACCTCGCCCTTCGAGCTCTATCCCATGACGGTCGGAACGAGCGGCGTCTTTTGGAAAGGCGGCGAGTTCGTCACGGATGGAGTGCATGCCGGACGCCGGGCGCTTAAGGTCACGGATGATACGGTGGAGAAAAACATCGCCGCCGAATACGACGCGCCGGTCCCACTCGACGATCACTCTCCGGTCAAGCTGACCTTCTGGGCCCGGACGGCCGAAGCCGGCCAAAAGTACACGGTCCTCGCCGAGTTCTTCACCCCCGAAAAGACGTGGATCGCAGGCGCGAACCTGCTCCAGGTCTTCGAAGGCACGACGGATTGGAAGCAGGAGTCGATCGAATTCCCGCGCCTCCCAGGCGACGCTTCGAGCCTCAGGCTGAGCCTCTTTCCCGTCTTCCGTGACAACGCCGGGACGACCAAAGGGACGGCCTGGTTCGATGACATCGTCCTCCAGGCGGCGCCGAAAGGGCCGGAGGCCCGGACAGAAAGCCTCCTGCCGGGCGGGGACTTCGAGATGCCGCTCGAGGGCATGAAGGTGGCCGTGGACTTCTCCGAATTCGACCGGGGCGCCCGCCGCGTCCTCGACGAGCTCGGCTTCAACGCCTTCGACCTTCCCCTCGAGGGCCTCGGGACGGGGTCCTTCTACAGCCGGCAGGAAGGGACGTTCTGCGGCTTCCGCCAAGGCACGCCCGAATACGACACTCTGATCAGCCAATATCTCAAACAGGTCGAGGACCACCTCGCCCGGAACGGCTGGCTCGGCCGCGAATACATCTATTGGTTCGACGAACCCGATCCCAAGGACTATCCCTTCGTCCGCGAGGGCATGCTCAATATCCGCAAGAACGCGCCCCGCCTGACCCGGTTCATCACCGAGCACCGCCCGGGCCCGGAGATCATGGACGTCTCCGAGATCGGCTGCACCATCTTCGACCGGGTCGATCCCAAGGCCGTGGCCGAGCTCGCCCCGAAGGGCCGCGAGTTCTGGTCCTACCTCTGCACCGGGCCCAAATCCCCCTGGGTGACCTTGTTCATCGACCATCCTGCGGTCAACATGCGCATGTGGCTATGGATGACCTACAAGTGGGGGCTCAAGGGCATCCTCGTCTGGCGGGCCGACTACTGGAACAGCCCGACGCTATTCCCCCCGGACATGCTGCAGAACCCATGGCAGGACCCGATGTCCTACACGGTCGGCTACGGCGTTCCCTTCGGCCAGGTCAGTCACTGGGGCAACGGCGATGGCCGCTTCCTCTATCCGCCGAACCGCGACCCCGGCAAGGACAAGACGAAGTACCTCTGCGGCCCGGTCGATTCGCTTCGCTGGGAGATCCTCCGCGAGGGCATCGAGGATTACGAGTATTTCGTGCTTCTTGAAAAGGCCATTGCGGCCGCAAACGGCAAGACCAAGATCAAGGCCGCGGCCGCTGAGGCCTCAAAGCTCCTCGATTTCCCGGCAACGCTCTTTGCGACCGGCAAGGACTACACCAAGGACCCGCTGGCCCTGCTCGACCTCCGGGCGAGGGTCGCCACAGCCATCGAAAAGCTTATACCGCGCTGATCCGATCTAGTCCACGACCTCGAGCGTGCCCGTCATCCCGTGGTCCTTATGGCTCTTCGAAGACAACGGCGCGCGTTTGGTGCACCAGAAGGGGTACGTTCCGACCTTCGTGGGCGTGAAGGAGATGTTCGTCGGCTCGGTTTTCAGGTTCACCTCAAAGTCGATCCCGGCTTCGGGGGCTTTGAGGAAGATGCTATGAGGGGTCGCCCCTCCCGCCTTCTTGACGACCAGCACGACGGGAACATTGACCTTGACCACGATATGGTTCGGGTTAAAATAGTAGCTCCCGCCGGTGATCTCCACCCGCTGAACCCCGTCCGTGCCGATGACCGCGACGAACGGCGCCTGGGCCGCTTCCTGCCCAAATCCGGCCGACCCCAGGAGCAGGACAAAAACCATTGCCGATACCTGCAGAATTCTCATAGCTCACTCCTTTGGAACGCTGATTTAATATGCATCGTGCCGGTACGGAACCTTGATATCCAAGATTCGTGCCAAGACGGGAGCCGGGGGAACGCCGGTTACGGACGAGAGGACCGGCCCGGCGGCCCGGAGCTCATGGCCCCGGGAACCCGGCCTGAGGAGAAGGACTCTGTGTCAGCGGGTGGAAATGGACATGAACGCGTTCGAGCAGGTCGATATCCCGCTGAAGTGCGCTTTCCACGCGGGCGGAGATGGCGTCTCCGTCGGCCACGGACATGGTCCCGTCCACGGCGATGGTCAAGTTGACGACGATGTACGGACCGAAGCGGTGGGCCTGCATCTCTTGCACCGACAGGACCCCGGGCGTTCCGGCGACGGAGGCTTCGACTTTGCTCCTGAGCTCCGCCGTGGGAACCGTATCCATCAGATCCCCGGAGGACTCGCGCAGGATCCCCAGTCCCGTCCGAAGGATCACCAGAGCCACCAGGGCTCCGGCCAGGGGGTCGAACCACGCATAACCGATCCGGGCCAGGAAGATGCCGAGGCTGGCGGCCGCGGCGGAGAAGATATCGTTCCGATGGTCGGCGGCGATGGCCAGGACGACCGGGTTCCCTGTCTGCCGACCGACCCGCCGGGTCCAGCGGCTCAGAAAAACCTTCAGGCCCACGGTGAGCAGGGCCACATAGAGCGTCAAAGCGCTGGCCGGGGCGATGGGCATCCCCGCGAAAAGAATGTCATACACCCGGTTGAGGGCGTCCCAAAAGACCGCCACGCCGGTCGTCAGGACAAAG
>JADGNU010000007.1 GCA_017883305.1 Candidatus Aminicenantota bacterium
CTGCAGATGCGAGGCGTCAAAGGGTGAAGCTGTACTCCGAGTACTGCGAACCCTTTGCAACGAAGCAGATGCGGCCGGATCGGCTTGCCCGAAGGGTAATAACGCCGATCTTGGGTCTTTAGGTCTTACTGATAAAACCGGCGTTTTTATGAATAGTGCAGGCTAATAGCTTTTCCAGAGAGGTCCCCACTCCGATTTCATGAATTTCCGGATCCGGGATTTGCCGATCGTCGGATACCAGATCAGGTCGTGGTAAATGTTGCTGGCCAGGGGCGCCCAGAAGACGAGCGGAGAATGGAGGAGAGGGCCTTCGAAGCACCGGAGGCAGCCCTTCCGGATCAGCTGATCACCCCAGATCACGAGGCTTCGTTTTGTCTTGAACCCGAAGTCGACGCCTGCGACATCGTCGCCAACCATCTCGATCTCCCGAACGTCGCCGACGCCGAGGCCACGGTCGTGGGCCATCCGGATGTAGGGGATGCTCAGCGGATCGAAGCCCATGATCCTGGCCGCTACGGCATCGATGGCCACCGAATCGCCCGAAGCGAGGAGGATATTCTGGATGCATGGCGCCATGGTCCTCGGACCAGCCCCGTTCCCGCAGACGGTCCCGTCCATGACACAAAAAAGACTAGGGTGGATTTCCTTCTGCATATAGAGGAGATCTACGAGGACTTCATGGATGTATTTGTGCGCATAATGGCGGACTTCCTTCAACAAGCCGCCGAACGCGTTCTTGACAGCCCCCGTGGTCGTGGAATGGCCATGCGTCTTGACCGTCGGCAAATGGAGGATATTCTTTCCGACGTACATGGCCGGGATCTCGATCCCTTCGGGAAAGATCTCGTTGAGCTTGAGGAGCGGACTCTTGAACGGATAAACGACCCATTCGACCTCGGGCAGAGCGATGAAGGGAAGCCCGTAGCGGTCGAGCACCGAAAGCCAGCGATTGTTTCGGGCCCCCTTCCTAGGATTGGTCACCACGGTCTTGTTCTCGACGGGGAAAAGCCGGTCCTGGGGGAAGCCCGCTGCAAGAAGAGAACGCAGGACTCCTTCGACCTGCCAGGGCTGGCTCGAACAGGCAGGGAAGTACTTGGTCCAGGACAGGTTGAGCTTAACCAGAGTGTCCCGATCCGGAGGGATGAACCTCCTCCAGTCGGCGAGATCCATGAGCCTCCCGTAGTCGTCCAGAACGCGCTCCGGGGTCGTGCGAAGGACGGCGACACGAGCTCGATCCATGGGCGTCACCTTAGCTGTAGGATCAACGCCGCGGTAATGACCCATAGGAAGATATCGATCAGTAGCGGCTTGTCTCTGATGACCAAGGCCTCCGGCGTCCCGCCCTCGGCCTTCTGATGGATGAGATAAAGGTAGCGGAAGATCCCGTAGAGGACGAAGGGTATCGTGAAAATGAGGTTTTTCGTTCCGAACTTCTCGACCGTCTCGGCGGAGATCGTATACAAGCAGTACGCGACGAAGGTCGAGGCCGTCACCACGGAGATCATCTGGTCGAGAAGATAGGTGTTATATTCCTTCAGGATTGGACGGTGATCCGCCGCCCCCTCTTGAAGAAGGGTCAGTTCGTAGCGCCTCTTCCCCAAGGCGAGAAACAGAGACAGCAGGATCGTGCAGATGAGCAGCCAGGACGAAACTTCGACCGCGATGGCCAAACCTCCAGCGACGACTCGGATGAGGAAGCCGGCGGCGATGATGAAGACGTCCAGAATGACAATGTGCTTCAGCCATAGGGTGTAGAGGACTTGGAGGACGAAATAGCCGGCCGCGATCAGGAGGAACGACAGGTTGATCGTCGCGGCAACGAGCATCCCGCCCACGCCCATTCCGATAAGCAGAGCGATCGCCGTGCCTCTTTTCATCCGTCCGGAGGCCAGGGGCCTCCGGCACTTGACCGGATGGGCACGATCGTCTTCGAGGTCCTTGATGTCGTTGAAAATATATTGGGCGCTCGAGATCATGCAAAAAGCGACAAAAGCTCGAATGGTCAGGAGTAGGAGAGGCTTGTTGGTCAGGTTCTGGGAAAAGAGGAGCGGCGCGAAGATAAAAAGATTCTTGATCCACTGCTGAGCCCGCAAGGCTTGGAGCAGGGCAAGATCTCGCATGATGGCGCGCCTATTCTAATGGAATACCCTTTATCATTTCAATAATGGCTCGGCCTTCCGCTCGAAGAACCGGTAGCCGGACCGCGTGAGATAAACGCCCGCCAGCGTGATTGCCGCGCCGACGGCCTGCACCGCGGCCAGGTGCTCGCCCAGGACCAGGCTGGCGAAGAAGATGGTCAGGATCGGCGACAGATTGCTGTAGACCCCGGTCTTGGCGCTGCCGACCTCTTTGACCGACTCGTACCAGATCACGAAACATAGAAAGATGGCCACGAGACCGGAATAAAAGATGGCGCCCCAGGCCTGCCAAGAGATCTCGGCCCACGCCACTTTGGCCAGGTCCCGGGCGGCGAACGGCAAATAGACAGCTGTCCCCACGATCGTGCCCACGGCGGCCAGCCGGAAGGCCGAGTTCCGGTCGAGGATGGGCTTCGAGAAAACCGTGTACCCGGCCCAGCAGATGTTGGCCAGCAGGATCAGGACGGCCCCGCGCCAGGCCTCCCACGTGAAGACCAATCCGCCGTTCTCTCCGGCGACGACGAGAAGGAACCCGGCGAAGGAAATGCCGATGCCGGTCCAGCCGGCGATTGAGATCCGCTCCTCCCCGACCGCCGTCGCCAGCAGGGCGATGAAGATCGGGCTCGTCCCCATGACGATCGAGGCCGTCGACGCGTCCATGATGCTCACGGCCTTGATGAAGAAGACCTGGTAGAAGGTAATGCCCAAAAGGCCCAGGCCCGCCGCCTTCCAGCCGTCGCCCTTTTTCGCCAGCCGATGCGCCCTGGGCCGGGCGATGAGAACGGCCGCGTAGGCGAGCGCCGCCAGCCCCAGCCGGATGGCGTTGAAGCCGTGGGGGGAAAGCGAGCGCAAGCCGATCTTGATGACCGAGAGATTGACGGCCCAGAGAACGATGACCAGGAGGATCAGGAGATCGGTCCGGCCCATGCGCGAGCCGTTCGGTGGTCTGGTCATGCGGGTGCTCGGGGATGGCCTTTTCGAGGGAAGATCGTCTTTCGGCGGGGGATCCGCTTCCGCTCAGGACCGCCGTTTACGCGGCCGCGGATGGCGCGCTTCGACGACTGAGCTGAGGCCGCCCCGTGGGTTGAACTCGCCCCTGACGAGGGCGCTGGCCGGACGGCAGGCGTGGACGACGTCCTCGAGGATGCGGTTGACGACGTTCTCGTAGAAGATGCCCAGGTTCCGGTAAGCCAGAAGATATTCCTTGAGCGACTTGAGCTCCAGGATCCTTCCGGCGGGGACATAGCGCAGGGTGATCGTCCCGAAATCCGGCAGGCCCGTCTTGGGGCAGACGGACGTGAACTCGGGGAACTCGATGGCGATCTCGTAGTCCGGGAACTGGTTGGCGAACGTCTCGAGCGGCGGCAGCCTCGCGTCGAGGCCGGCCTTGGCCTCGCGATCCGTGTATCCGGGCATCGTGGTCCTCACTAAATTCTTGATGCGGGCTATGATACCGGAAATCTAGGTCTTCGGCAATTCCGGCTGCCTCATGGGGGCCTCGGGGCGGCTCGGAGGGGCAGTCTCTCCCTCCGGCGGGAAGCGGAGTCTTCGGAGCGACCTGCAGAATTTTGGCTGAGTGCTCGAAGCCGCACTTCTGATAGATATCTAGAACAAGAGTCTTTATGCAGATATCTCCCAGAAGCTCTCCTCCGAGCCGCTCCGTCGCGCTTCTGACGGTCACTCCGCAGACTCCGCTCCCTGCCGCTCCTCCGGGCATCGCCCCTGCGCCACTGTCCTTATACGTTCACTCCGATGACACCCCCTCAGCCTCTTGCTCCGCGGCCTCTTTCGGGATTAGCCAAGAGCGCTTTTGAGAGGGCTCGATAGATTTTGTGACCGTGTGTCGCGAGATCTCGCGGGAGGGAAAAGGCTCAGAGAGGTAGGCGGAGCATGGCTTCGGGATCGACGCGGGCGTCGAAAATCTTGAAGGACCAGTGGAGGTGCGGCCCGGTCGAGCGGCCGGTCGTGCCGCAGAGCCCGACCGTCTGGCCTTTCTTCACGCTCTCTCCCCGCTTCACGAGCAGCTCCGACATGTGGCCGTAGGTGCTGAAAACGCCGAGCCCGTGGTCGATGATCACGGTCTTGCCGCCCATGTAGAGGTCGCTGGCCATGACCACCCGGCCGGAGTTCGAGGCCTTGATCGGCTCGCCGAAGGGAACGCGGATGTCGAGGCCCGTGTGGAGCGATTGCAGGACGTTGTTGTTGAGCCGTCTCTGGCCGAAGTTCGACCATGACGGCGCGTCGTTCGGCACGACGAACGGCCCTTCGCCCAGCCATTCGGGCGTGACGACGCTCATGGCCAGGCCGATGAGCTCGGCCTCCCGCTTGATCCGCGCCTGAAGGGACGCGGGCGGCGTCACGTACTCGGGCTTGAATTGGAGTTTGGTCGAAGGGAAGGTCCTGGCGACGACGAGGAGGTCCTTACGGATGTTCTCCACGACGCCGCCCGCCTTGCGCAGCCTGACGGTCAAAACATACGGGCCGGGCTTGGTTTGGACGTCGATCCCGAGGAACGCGAAGACGCTCGCGACGTCCGCACCAGGCGGGTTGCCGGGCGCCGTCCGCGACAACCGGGTTGTCGGCGACGACCGGGTCGGCCTCAGCTCCGCGGTCCGGCCGAGGAACGTCACCGCGGCCGACTTGACCGAGCGGTCGGCTTCGAGAAAAACAATGATTGGCTCCCCCGGCTGCAGGGACCGGTAGGCGAGGCGAATGACCGGGCCCGACGGGGCCGGCGCCGTCTGAGCGCCAAGCGCCGCCGCGATAAGGGCGACGAGCGTAACCGCAAGCACGGCGGGTTTCCCGGCCGGGGGAAAAGGCCTCACGCCACCGCTCCCCCCGCGTTCTTCCTTAGCACCCGTCCCGGAAGCCGTCCGGTGTGCGTCCCGTCGTCCACAACGATTTGGCCGTTGACGATAACTTTCTTAATGCCTTCGGGGTAAACGGCCGGTTCCTTAAAGGTCGCTTTGTCGATGACCCGAGCCGGGTCGAAAACGCAGACGTCGGCGGCCCAGCCGACCTTGAGCAGGCCGCGGCGGACGAACCCCATCTGGCCGGCGGGCATGGCGGTCATCTTGCGGATCATCTCTTCGAGCGGCACGATCTTCTCTTCGCGGACGTACCTGCCGAGGACGCGGGGAAAAGTCCCGTAGAACCGGGGATGGGGCCGGCCCTTGCTCAGGGGCCCGTAGGGCGCGATGGCCCCGCTGTCCCCTCCGACACCGACGAGCGGGTGCGCCAGGATGCGTTTGAGGATGTCTTCGGTGCCGTAGAAGCTGATCATGCCGACGCGTCCCGACTCTTCGATAAGCAGGTCGCGCATGAAATCATAGGCGCTCTTTCCGGCTTTGGCCGAGGCCTCGAGGACGCTCAGGCCCTCGACCGTGCGGTTCTTCTCCGTGGCCACCTCGGAAATGAGGACCTTGTCCCACGAGCCGTACCGTTTTTCCTGCTCGGCCAGGGCCTCGCGGAGACGCCGGTCGAGCGCGGGGTCCTTCAGCCGGGCGACGAAATCCTCGTTGACGCCCTCGCGCGACCACATCGGGAAGAGCAGGTTCAGGCTCGTCGCCCCGGCGATATAGGGGTACCGGTCGCAGCGGAAATCGACCCCGGCGGCCCGGGCCTCCTCGAGCTTGGCCATAAGGGCGTCGATCTTCGGCCAATTGACGGCCTCGCCGATCTTGAGATGCGAGATCTGGAGGCGGATGGGCGATTCTTTGGCGATGCGCAGGGCCTCGTCCACGGCTTCGAGGACGCCGGCCTCCTCGTCCCGCATGTGCGTCGCATAGACACCGCCCGTCTTCGCCGCGACCCGGCTGAGCTCGATGAGCTCCTCCGTCGGGGCGAAGCTCCCCGGAGTATATTCGAGCCCCGAGGACAGGCCCAGGGCGCCGCCGGCCATGGCCTCCGAGACGAGCTGTTTCATCCGCTCGAGCTCGGCCGCCGTGGCCGGCCGATCGCTGTAGCCCATGGCGGCGCCCCGCACCGTTCCATGCCCGACAAATGTGGAGTAGTTCAGGGCCATGCCGGTCTGTTCGAGCCGCCCGAAAAAGCCGCGGATGTCGCGCCAATCGGCGTCGAGCCCATATTCCTCGGCCAGGCTATGGCGCAGGTCTTCGACGTCCTTTTCGGTGAGCGGAAAGGGAGAACCGCCGCACTGGCCGCTGACGAGGGTCGTCACGCCCTGGCGGACGGCGCTTTCGGCCCGGGGATTGACCAGGAGGCCGGTATCGGTGTGGTCATGGACGTCGATGAACCCGGGCGAGACGGCCAGGCCATCGGCCTCGATCACGGCCGAGGCCCGGGACCGCGGGATCCGGCCGATGTTCCGGATCGCGTTGCCCTGGATGCCGATATCGGTTCGAAGCGGCGGACCGCCCGTGCCGTCGTAGACCGTGCCGCCGGCGATGAGCAGGTCCAAGTCTTTGCCCTTGGCGCAGCCCTGGAGGAGAAGACCGGCGCCTCCGGCGGAGGCGACGGCCGCCGTCTTCAGCGCGCCCTGGATGAAA
Source organism: Candidatus Aminicenantota bacterium (assembly GCA_017883305.1). GTDB lineage: Bacteria > Acidobacteriota > Aminicenantia > Aminicenantales > Saccharicenantaceae > RBG-16-66-30. The sequence goes on from JADGNU010000007.1 coordinate 6,647, forward strand.
ACCCGTCGTTTCATGGTGTCCATGTCCTACGCATCATAATGAAAACTCCGCCCTGAGTAAACACGCGGCCCGCGTCGCGGAAAGTCCCGCGCCAGGCCGCCGATTTGCCTTCCCCGCCGGTTTCTGGTAGATTAATCCTCCCCGGCGGGCGGCGGCGCCTACCGAGAGACCCGAAAGGAACAACCGATGGCCGACGAAAAGCAAGAAACGACGACTCCCAAAACGAAAAAGATGAACGCCCTGACCCTGGCCGAGATCGAGGCCGAGCTCACCGAGTGCCGGGAAAAGCAGGGCGGGCTTACCTCAAAATACGCCCGTCAGCTCCTGGCCCGCAAGAAGGCCCTATCCGCCTGAATTCCCGGGACCTCCCTCCTGCCCCGCGCGGGTATTCCAGAAAATGTTGTCATTTCGCCAGATTTCTGTTAAAATAACCCGGAAAAAACATCAGGAGAATAGAAAAGCGTGATTAGCAAGGAACAGAAGACGAAGATCGTCAGGGACAACCAGGCCCATCCCACCGACTCGGGGTCGCCTGAGGTCCAGGTCGCCTTGCTGACGGAGCGGATCAACCTGCTCGTCAAACACTTCGGCGACCACAAGAAAGACTTCCACTCCCGGTCCGGCCTCATGAAGCTGGTCGGGCAGAGAAAGCGGCTCCTCGAGTACATCAAGAACCAAGATGTCAGCCGCTACGAAAAGCTCATCCAGAAGCTCGGCCTGCGCAAGTAGGCCCCGCCTCCAAAGGAACCCCCCATGTCCAACACTATCAGTCTAGAGATCAACAAGCGGACCCTCAGCATCGACATCGGCAAGATCGCCAAGCAGGCCGACGGCTCGGCCCTGCTGCGCTACGGCGACACGATGATGCTCGTCACGGCCACCTCCCGCAAGGAGCTCAAGGAAGGCAAGGACTTCCTGCCCCTCATCGTCGACTATCGCGAGAACACCTACGCCGCGGGCAAGATCCCCGGCGGGTTCTTCAAGCGCGAGGGCCGACCCTCGGAGCGGGAGATCCTTATTGCCCGCCTGATCGACCGGCCCATCCGGCCGCTCTTCCCCGAGGGCTACTTCTTCGACACTCAGATCGTCGGCCTGCTCCTCTCGGCCGACCTCGAAAACGAGCCCGACACGCTCGGCGTCATCGGCGCCTCGGCCGCCCTTTACTTTTCCGACATCCCCTACACGACCCCCCTCGGCGCGGTCAAGGTCGGCCTCGTCGATGGTCAGTACGTCGTCAACCCGACCGACGGCGAACTCGACCGCAGCCCGATCAACATGACCGTCGTCAGCAACGAGAGCGGCATCATCATGATCGAAGCCGGGGCCCAGGAGGTCGAGGAGGATAAGCTCCTCGAAGCCCTGGCCCTGGCCCACGAAACGAACCAGCAGATCATCAAGGCCCAGAAGGACCTTTTCGCCAAGCTCGGCCTCAAGAAGCGCGAGTTCACTCCCAAGGCCGTCGACGCCGCGAAGCTGGCCCAGGTCGAGCGGGAGCATGGTCCGGCCCTGCTCGAGGCCATGCAAGTCCGGGGCAAGAAGGCCAACGAGGCCGCCCTCAAAGCCGTCCGCGAGTCCGCCCTAGCCCGGATCCCCGAAGAGAACCTCGAGGATCGGCTCCAAACCAAGGAGTGCTTCACCAAGCTCGAAGAGAAGCTTTTCCGCGAGCTCATCCTCAAGAAGAAGCTCCGGACCGACGGCCGCGGTTTCGACGACATCCGGCCGATCACGAGCGAGGTCGGCCTCCTGACCCGGACCCACGGCTCGGCCCTGTTCACCCGCGGCGAGACCCAGGCCTTGGCCACCGTCACCCTGGGCACCTTCGAGGACGCCCAACGGCTCGACAGCCTGGGCGAGGAATCCAAAAAGCGGTTCATGCTCCATTATAACTTCCCGCCGTTCTCGGTCGGCGAGGTGGGCTTCCTGCGGGGCCCTGGGCGCCGCGAGATCGGGCACGGCGCTCTGGCCGAAAAATCGATCCTGCCCGCCATCCCCGATATGGACACCTTTCCCTACACCATCCGCATCGTCTCGGACATCCTGGAGAGCAACGGCTCCTCCTCGCAGGCGACCGTCTGCGGCGGCATCCTGGCGCTGATGGACGCCGGCGTCCCCCTGAAGATGGTCGTGGCCGGGATCGCCATGGGTCTCGTGTCCGACTGCGGCGATTACGCCATCCTGACCGACATCGCCGGCCTCGAGGACCACTTCGGCGACATGGATTTCAAGATGGCCGGCACCGAAAAGGGCGTCACCGCCATCCAGCTCGACCTCAAGATCCCCTGCGTCACTCTGCCCATGCTCCGCGAGATCATGGCCAAGTCCAAGGCCGCCCGGCTCAAGATCCTGGCCAAGATGAAGGAGACCATCGCCGAGCCCCGCAAGGACATCTCGGCGTACGCCCCCCGGATCATCATCCTCAACATCAACCCGGAAAAGGTCGGTGAGGTCATCGGACCCGCCGGCAAGATCATCAAGAAGATCATCAGCCAGACCGGGGCCAAAATCGATATCGAAGAAGACGGCAGGATCCTCATCGCCTCCACGGACATGTCCGCCGCCGAAGCCGCCAAACAGATGATCCTCGACCTCACGGCCGAAGCCGAGCTCGGCAAGGTCTACACCGGCAAGGTCGTCCGCCTCGAGGAGTACGGCGCCTTCGTCGAGATCATGCCCAACCTCGTCGGCCTGCTCCACATCTCCGAGGTCGCGCCGTACCGGATCGCCAGCATCCACGACGTCCTCCATCTCGGCGACACGGTCACGGTCAAGGTCGTCAACATCGACCCCGCCGACAACAAGATCCGCCTGAGCAAGAAGGCCTGCGAGGAAGGCGGAGGAGAGAATCCGGAATCGACGCCCCGTCCGGACGCCCCCCCGCGGCGCTATCCCCGGGAACACGGTCCGGACCATCGGGGCGGTCGCGGCCGGTTTTGATTTCTCCGGCCCTTGGCCTATAATTTACAGAGGGCCCTCGCGGCGGCGCGGCGGCCCGAGACGAAGATGCTCCGCAAATACGACCGCCCGGGCTTCACCCTCGTCGAGCTGATCGTCGCCCTTTCGATCGTGGCCGTCCTGGCCATGCTGGCGCTTCCCCTCGGCAAGATGGCCGTCAAGCGGACCAACGAGATCGAGCTCCAGCGCGCCCTCCGGACCATGCGGGAAGCGATCGACGCCTATAAGAAGCTCGCCGACGAAAAGAAGTTCGAGGTCGATGAGGAGACCGAAGGCTACCCTCCGACGCTCGAAACCCTGGTCAAAGGGGTCGAGATCCAGGACAAGGACTCCAAGGGCAAGGCGGGGGCCAAGAAGACCGTCAAGTTCCTCCGCCGCATCCCCAAAGACCCCATGACCGATTCCTACGACTGGGGGCTGAGGTCCTATCAGGACGATTTCGATTCGGATGCCTGGGGAGAGGAGAATGTCTACGATGTCTATACGAAGAGTCCGGCCATCGCCCTCGACGGGACCAAGTACAAGGACTGGTGATCGCGGCTTCACTCTGATCGAGATCATCATCGTCCTTGGCATCATCGGGCTCCTGATCGGCGTGGCCCTTCCCAACTACAAGTCGGCGACGGTCAAGGCTCGCGAGGCCGTGCTCAAGGAGAACCTGTACATCATGCGCAAGCTCATCGACCAGTACGCCCAGGACAAGGGCAAGTACCCGGGGTCCCTCCAGGCCCTCGTCCAGGACAGCTACATCCGGGCCATCCCCGTCGACCCGATGACCCGGCTCTCGACGAGCTGGATTGAGGTCCGCGAGCTCCCCTCCCCCGAGGACCCGTTGCTGACCGAGATCCCCGGCGTCATCGACGTGAAATCCGGATCGGAAGGCAAGTCGCCCCTCGATGGATCGCCCTACAACACCTGGTAACGGTCCCCGACGGCCGGGCTATGCCCTCATCATCCTGATGATGGCCGTTTTCGTCCTCAGCCTCGGCGCCCTCATCGCCCTGCCGTTATGGCAGACCGAGCTCCAGCGCGATAAGGAAGAGGAGCTGATCTTCCGCGGCAAGCAGTACGCCGAGGCCGTCCGCATTTTCGTCCAGAAGAACCCCGGCCGCTTTCCGACCAGCTTGAAAGACCTCCTCGACAAGAAGTGCATCCGGCGCCTGTACAAGGACCCCTTCGGTCCCGACGGCCAATGGAACGTCATTCTGGCCTCGATCGGCGCCTCGACGAGTTCCTCGGCCAGCTCCGCGATGGACGAGTCCGGCGGCACCTCCCCGGGGATGATGGGGGGCGGCCAGGCGGTCCAGGAGGTCCTGGTCGCGCCTGAACGTGTCCTCCCGGCCATCAAGAACCCCCGCGTCCTTGGCGTCGTCAGCTCGTCGAAGAGCAAGTCGATCAAGATCTACAACGACCAGGAATCGCACGATAAATGGCTGTTCTTTTTCGGGCAGGACCCCAAGAAGCCGCCGCGGATCGTCTACTACGGCGAGAAGCGCTGAGCGCGACGCCGGCCGCCGTCAGGACGCCTTGACGAGCGGGACGAAGCGGACCCCAAGCAGCCTGTCCCGTTCGAACCCTTTTTTAACCCGGCGGACTAGAAAAAGCTCCTGAAGGTCCGTCCCCACGGGGACGATCATCCGCCCCCCCTGGGCGAGCTGATTCTCGAGCGCGGCCGGCATCCGGGGCGCGGCGGCGGTGACGATGATCGCGTCGAAAGGCGCCTCCTCGGGCCAGCCCTCCGAACCGTCGCCGACCCGGTAGTGGATGTTGGTGTAACCGAGGCCGTCGAGGATGGCCCGGGCCCGCAGGGCGAGCGTCTCGACGATCTCAACCGTCCAGACCTCGCCGGCGATCACGGCCAGGACGGCGGTCTGGTAGCCCGACCCGGTCCCGACCTCGAGGACCTTCTCGCCGCCGTCGAGCCCGAGCGCCTCGGTCATGTAGGCGACGATGTAGGGCTGGGAGATTGTCTGGCCTTCCCCGATCGGCAGGGGCTCGTCCGCGTAGGCGTGGGCCCACAGGCCTTCCGGCATGAAGAGGTGGCGGGGGACCCTGGCCATGGCGGCCAAGACGAGAGGATCGCGGACCCCCCTGGCCCGGATCTGGGACTCCGTCATCAGCCGCCGCTCGCGGGCGTGGTCGCCGTCCATTGGAGGTCCTCCCGGACTAATAGGCGCGGGCGAAATAGGCCAGGACTTGTCCCTTGGCGCCGCAGGCCACGCAGGGCTCGCTCGTCCCGGCCTCCTTTTCGTCGAGCGGGATAACCCGGATCGTGGCCATCGTCTCGGCCTTGATCCTGGCCTCGCAGGCCTCGTCGCCGCACCAGGGCGCCCGAACGAAGCCGCGCTTGTCTTCGATGATGTCCTTGAAGGCGGTATAATCGGCCGCGTCCCGGATGTTCGCTTCGAGAAAGGCCCGGGCCTGGGCCAGCAGTCCGGCCTGGATCTCGTCGAGGAGCGCGGGGACACGGGCCCCGAGCGAGGCCAGCGGCACGGTTTCCTTGGCCCGCGTATCGCGGCGGACGAGCACGGCTTGGCCGGCCTGGACGTCGCGGGGACCGATCTCGACCCGGAGGGGCACGCCCCGCATCTCGTATTCAGAGAACTTCCACCCCGGGGTCATTTCTTCGCGGGCATCGATGACGGCCCGGAGGCCGGCCTTTTGGAGCCCGTCGGCGACGGCTTCGGCGGTCGGGAGCACCGTTTCCCTCCACTTGCCGATCGAAATGGGCACGACCACGACCTGGACGGGGGCGATGCGGGGCGGGAAACGCAGGCCGGAATCGTCGCCGTGGACCATGATCAGGGCGCCGATCGTCCGGGTCGTCATGCCCCAGGAGGTCTGCCAGACGTATTGGAGCGTTTGACCGCGGTCCTCGAACTTGATGTCAAAGGCCTTCGAGAAGTGCTGACCGAGGTTGTGGGATGTCCCCATCTGGAGCGCCTTGCCGTCGGACATCAGGGCCTCGATGGCGTAGGTCATGGACGCCCCAGCGAACTTCTCGCTCAGGGACTTGCGGCCCGAGAGGACCGGGATGGCCAGCTCCGATTCGCAGAACTCCCGGTAGAGGGCCAGGATGGCCAACGTCTCGGCTTCGCCCTCTTCGGCGGTCTCATGGCAGGTATGCCCTTCCTGCCAAAGGAACTCCGTCGTCCGCAGGAAAGGCCGGGTGACCTTCTCCCAGCGGACGATGTTGGCCCACTGGTTGATCAGGACGGGCAGGTCCCGCCAGGACTTGATCCACTTGGCGTACATGTAGCCGATGATGGCCTCGGAGGTCGGCCGGACGGCCAGCCGCTCCTCGAGCTCCTCCTTGCCGCCGATCGTCACCCAGGCGACCTCGGGCGAGAAGCCTTTGACGTGCTCGGCTTCCTTCTTGAGGAAGCCCTCGGGGATGAACAGCGGAAAATAGGCGTTGACATGGCCGGCGGCCTTGATGCGCTGGTCGAGCCCCTTTTGGATGTTCTCCCAGACGGCGTAGCCGTGGGGACGGATGACCATCATGCCCTTCATCGGCGTATAGTCGGCGAGCTCGGCTTTCTGCACGATCTCGACGTACCATTTCGAAAAGTCCGCGCTCTTGGGTGTGATCTGCATGACCTTGCGTTCTGACTCGTTCACGTCATCTCCTTGAATTTGAGCGTTTTACGATTCTAGCCGCCGCCTCCCGAATTGTCAAGGAACCCGCCCTCGAGAAGAATATCCCCCGCGTGTTCACCGTTAGGGGTGATTGACCGGCCGCGGAGGCCCATGCCATGCTGGATTCGCCAATTTCAAAGGAAAAGGAAAGTCGCTATGCTGAGCAGGATCTCCTGGGAGTCCAGGCCCATCCGGCAGCGTCCCCCCGAGCGGGGATTCAAAATGGCCCTGCCCATGACCGTCGAAGGGCCCGATCCGAACGGGACCTTCTTCCATGAGGAGTCGACGCTCCTGTTCATGAGCCACCAGGGCGCCCTATTCCCGCTCTCGAGCCCGGTGGCCATCGGCTCCCGTCTCAAGCTCTCGATCGCCCTCCCGCCCAAGCTCGGAGAAGGGCGAGGCCTCACCCTGGTCGTCAAGGGGACGATCGTCGATGTCGACGCGGGCGACGGGGACGGGGCGGCCCACCAGGTCGCCATCCGTCTTGAATCCCGCTACATCATCCAGGCGGACTCCGCATGACCCCCGGGCGGACGGGCCGGAGCCGGCCCTGACGCCTAGCCGCTGACGGTGAGACGGGCGGCCCGAATATGACCCCGCGATTCCCCGTAAAAAGCGATTGTCCGGGGCGGCCTCAACTGTGAAAATGGCAGCGACATGGAAATGGCCAAGTCTCTTCATGATCCCTCCACTCCAGGCGCGGCCAGGGCCGGAAAGAGGGAGCGCTCCTTCGAGCTCTCTCTTCCGGCCTTGGTCAAGGGCCTCGATGCGACGGGCCGGAAGTTCGAAGAGCGGACTGCGGTCTGCGGTATCAGCGCCCAGGAGGTGTCCCTGCGCCTCAAGGCCCGGCTCATGATCGACTCGCGGGTGACCCTGTTCCTCGACATCCCGAGGACCCTCATCCTCGAGAGCCCTCTGCGCATGGTCCTGTCCGGGGGGGTCGTCTACGTGCGCCTGGAAGAGAAAGCCGAAAAGACGCAGTTCATCATCGTCCGCCTCGACCGCGGATTCCGGCTCCACCCGAACAGCGCGCCCCCGGCCTAGGCCTCGTCGGGTAGCGGTTGCGCCGGCCCGGCGGCGGGGGGTGAGGAACCTCTCTCACCCCCCCTCACCCCCTATGCTTGACAAGCCATCGGAAAATAACTTATGATTCCGTCGACCCGATGCAAAAAATGCCGAAACCGCCAAAACCTCAAAAAGGGGACGAGACCAGCATGGAGAAAAAGAAGATCCCTGCCACAACCCCCGAATCGAAGATCACGCTCCTTGTCTTTTGCCCGTCCGACATCATTCTCTCCGGCATCCTGCGGGCGCTCGAAGCGGACCCTGACCTGGATATCCTGAATATCGAGAAGAACACGATCGAGTCGTTCATGGATTCGATCAAGAAGCTCAAGCCCCAGGTCATCCTCTTCGCCCACATGGAGGCCCTGCCCAATCTCCGCGAGATCTGCAAAGCCATCCGCGACCTCTCCAAGACGCAGGGTCGCTCGGAGCTGCTGCTCATGGGCAGCATCCCGGCTCACGAAGAGATCGTCAATCTCATCAACGCCGGGGCCCGGGGCTATTTCGACCTCAACGACGCCTCGTCCCAGCTGCCGGAGGCCGTCCGGGCCGTCCACAAGGGCGAGATCTGGCTGCCCCGGGACAAGATGTCCAGCATCATGGACCGCATCATCTCCGTCGTCGGCCGGGAGCTCAAGGAGAAGACGCTCGACCAGCTCACCCCGACCGAGTTCCAGGTGCTGCGCCTGATCGGCCAGGGCAAGAGCAACGACGAGATCGCCGAGCTGATGTTCATCAGCAAGAACACGGTCCGCTCCCATATCAAGAGCATCTACGCCAAGCTCGACACCCATAGTCGCCTCCAGCTGGCGCTCTACGCCATCAATTCGGCCCTGTTCTAAAGCGAGGAAGCAAGGACGCCATGACAAAGAAAGCCGCTCCCAAGAAGAAGACCGCGAAGAAGAAAGCCGTGCCCGTCCCCGAGGACCTGGAGATCAACCGCCGCCGGGAATGGCGGTTCGACTTCCCGCTCGACACGTTCATCGAGGGCAGCCTCGCCGACGGCGCCAAGTTCAAGGAAGAAACCCGCCTCGAGAACATCTCCTCGGGGGGGGCCTATTTCACCCTGGATTCCGGGGTGGTCGTCGGCTCCAAGCTCAACCTCTTCATCGAGCTCCCGGAAAAGCTCGCCGACGGCAAGAGGATGCGGCTGCGGATCGGCGGCATCACCGTCCGTTTGGAAAAGCCCGACAAGCAAGCGAAACACCAGGGCGTCGCCGTACGGTTCAGCGATGACTTGTTCAAAATCGTCCCGGTCAAGAAGACCGGCAAAAAGAAATAGCGTCCTCCGGGTCGCTCTGACCGGGGGGATCGCCTGCGGGAAATCCGTCGTCGCTAAGATCCTCGCTGAAAATGGTTGCGTCGTTTATTCGGCCGACGAGGCCGCCCATGATCTGATGCGTCCCGGGCGGGCCGCCTGGAAGCTGGTGGCTGCCCGGTTCGGTCCTTCCGTCCTTCGCCCTGACCGGACGATCGACCGGCCCGCGCTGGCCGCTATCGTCTTCTCCGACCTGGCCGCCCGCCGCTTCCTCGACCAGCTCGTCCACCCTCTTGTCCTGGCCGAGCAGGCCGAGGCCGTCCGACGGCTCGAGCGAGAGGGCCGGGCCCGCATCTTCGTCGTTGAGGCGGCCCTGACGATCGAAGCGGGTTATACCGGGCATTTTGACAGGGTGGTCGTCGTCCACTGCGGCAAAACGGAGCAGGTCCGGCGCTTGCGCGGCCGCGACGGCATCAGTCGGACGGCCGCCCTACGGAAGATCGGGTCCCAGATGCCGCTCCGGGAAAAGCTCCATCACGCCGATTATGCGGTCAACACTTCGGGAACACTGGCAGCGACGGTCGATCAAACGGAGCGGGTCTACGCCCAGCTGGTGCGCGACGCCGAATTAAAAAGAAGGGGTCAAACCTAAACTTTTAAACTTTTCGTCCGGGGCGGGGCGGACCGACAAGAAGGATGGGGGGAAAAAGTTTAAAAGTTTAGGTTTGACCCCTTCTTGGGGCTAAGCGGATTTGGTTTTGGATAGAAGGGTCTTGAGCTCCTGGCCGGGCCGGAACTTGATCCGCTGGCCCTTTTCGATGCGGATCTGCTTCTGACGGCGGATGTCGCGCCCGAAGCCGGTCTTCTTGGCCACGACTTTGAAGCTCCCAAAGCCGCGGATCTCGACTTTTTCCCTCTTCGCGAGAGCGGTTTTGAGCGACTCCAGAACGGCCTCGACGATCGACAGGGCCTTGGCCCTGTTGAATTCGGTCTTCTTCTCGATCGCCAAGGCGATATCGTTCTTGATCATCGAAGTCACTCCTTACGCGAAAACGAATACTATATTTAATTTATTGATAACAAAAAGTCAAGCACAAACATCCTGAGCGGCGCGGCGTTTGACTTGGCCTGTGCGGCTTCTTATAATGAGGACACGGTGAAAGGCAAATTCTTCGTCGGTTTGTTTCTGCTGGCGCCCGTCTTCGCGTCCGCGGCCGTGGTCAAGATCAAGGTCGACGCGCCCATCCACCCGGTCACTTCCGAGTACGTCGTCAAGTCTCTGGAGAAGGCCGACGGCCAGGGCGCCGACCTCGTCATCCTGACGCTCGACACCCCAGGGGGGCTGGACACCTCCATGCGCCAGATCATCGAGGCGATCGTCAACGCCAAGACCCCCGTGGCCGCGTTTGTCGGCCCGAGTGGCTCCCGGTCCGCTTCGGCGGGGTTCTTCATCGCCATCGCCTGCGACATCTTCGTCATGGCCCCGGGCACGAGCACCGGCTCCGCCCATCCCGTCGGCGTCTCGCTGACGGGCCAGACGATGGATTCGACCATGGCGGAGAAGGTCACCAACGACGCCGCGGCCTATATCCGTTCGCTCGCCGAGAAGCGGGGACGGAACGTTCGCCTGGCCGAGGACGGGGTCCGCAAGAGCCTGTCCTACACGGAGAAGGAAGCCCTCGAAGGCGGCCTCATCGACTTCGTGGCCGGGTCCGAGGAGGACATCGTCGCCCGGCTCGACGGCCGGGCGGTCAAGCGCTTTGACGGCTCCGAGCGGACGCTGGCCCTGGCCGGGAAGCCGATCGTCGAATGGCCCATGACCTTCCGGCAGAAGGTCCTCCTGACCATCTCCAACCCCAACCTGGCCTACATCCTGCTCATGATCGGGCTCCTGGGGCTGTTCTTCGAATTCTCCCATCCGGGGGCCATCCTGCCGGGCGTCCTGGGAGGCATCTCCCTTCTCCTGGCCGTTTTCGCCTTCCAGATCCTGCCCATCAACTATGTCGGCCTGGGCCTCATCCTCCTGGCCATCATCCTCTTTATCCTCGAGGTCAAGGTCCAGAGCTTCGGCATGCTGGCCGTCGGAGGGATCGCCGCCATGATCATCGGTTCGCTCATGCTCATCAAGTCCCCCATCGCCGAGCTCCGGCCGAGCCTGTCCTACATCCTGCCGGTCGTCCTGGCCCTGTCCCTGATCGTCCTGTTCCTCCTCACCCTCGTTTTCAAGGCGCACCGCCGCCGCTCCTTCTCCGGGCGGGAAGGGATGATCGGCGAAACGGGGACGGCCCGGACCGACCTCTCCCCTACCGGCAAAGTCTTCGTCCACGGCGAGCTCTGGGAAGCCGAAGCGGTCGAGCCCGTCCGGACGGGCGAAAGAGTCAAGGTCATCGCAGTCCTCGAAGGACTCAAGCTTAAAGTCGGAAAGGCCTGAAAAGGAGCCACTCATGATCACCTATCCGCTCATCATCGTCGGTCTCGTCGTCCTCTATCTCCTGAATTCGATCAAGGTCCTGAGAGAATACGAGCGCGGGGTCATCTTCCGTCTCGGCCGCCTCCTACCCCAGCCCAAGGGGCCCGGCCTCATTTTCGTCTTCTCCCCCATCGACCGTATTGTCCGGATCAGCCTGCGGCTTATCACCATGGACATCCCGCCGCAGGACGTCATCACCAAGGACAACGTCACAGTCAAGGTCAACGCCGTGCTCTACTTCCGCGTCATCGACCCGCTCAAATGCGTGATCGAGGTCCAGGACTATATCTACGCCACTTCCCAGCTGGCCCAGACGACCCTGCGCAGCCTCCTCGGTCAGGTTCCGCTCGACGACCTGCTTTCGGAGCGGGAAAAGTTGAACACCCGCCTCCAGGAGATCATCGAACAGCATACCGGCCCGTGGGGCATCAAGGTCCAGCTCGTCGAGATGAAACAGGTCGACCTGCCGGAGAACATGCAACGGGCCATCGCCAAGCAGGCCGAGGCCGAGCGGGAACGCCGGGCCAAGGTCATCCACGCCGACGGCGAATTCCAGGCCGCCGACAAGCTGACCCAGGCCGCCGACATCATCTCCCGGAACCCCCAGGCCCTCCAGCTGAGATTCTTGGGGACTCTGGCGGAGATCGCGACAGAGAAGAATTCGACGATCGTCTTTCCACTTCCTCTTGAGCTTTTGCGGGCCTTCTCTTTTGATAAGAATCAGGAGAAAAAGCAGAGCTGATGAAAAACAAAGATTTCCGCGAGATCCAGGTCTCGAGCAGCCTGCTCGTCGTCATTTTCCTCGGCGTCCTCGCCCTGGGCGTGTTCATATTCCTGCTCGGCGTCTCGGTCGGCAAAAGGCAGGCGGGCGTCGCCACCCCGACCCAGATCGTCACCCAGCAGATCCCCGAACCGGTCAAGGAGCCTCCGGTCAAGCCGACCTCCACAGAGACGGCCACTGCGGCCGCGGCCACCTATCCGATCACCGGAGATTCCCGGCCGGCCGCCGAGCCGCCCGCTCCCAAGCCGTCGGTGAAGGAGCCCGTCGTCGAAAAGTCCCAGGCCGTAAAAACGCCCACGCCGACGAAAAAGGCGCCCGAGGTATCGCCGAGCGGCCTATACTATGTCCAAGTCGGCGCCTTCACGGATCGGTCCCAGGCCCAGGCGGCGGCGGACAAGTACAAGAAACAGGGCTACACCGCGGTCGTGGCCAATCCCAAGCCCTCGGACACCAGAACCTGGTATCGGGTCCGGCTGGGCGGGTTCGCGTCGAGGGAAGGGGCCGCCGGCCTCCTGGCCAAGCTGAACGCGGCGGCCGGGAAGAAGACCGATTTCCAGATCGTCCACGACTGATCCTCAAGCCCTCGCAAAGGAATGACACCGTCATGACACCTGTCGACAACAAGACGATAGACCTCAAGACTCGCATCGCCAGCCTCTTCGCGAAGATCGAAGAGGTTCGAGGTTTTCTTTGACCTCGACAACAAGAACGCCGAACTGGAGAAGCTGAACGCCCGGCTGTCCTCGCCCGAGGTCTGGCAGGACCAGAAGGCTTCTCAAGCCCTTCAGCAGAGGAAAAAGCTCCTCGAGAAGGATCTCCAGTTCTTCAAGCGGATCCTCGGCCAGAAGGAGGAGCTCGAAGTCCTGACCGAGCTCGCGGCCGAGGGTGAGAGCGTCCAAACCGACGTCGACGCGGCGGTCCTTCGCCTCGAGAAGGACCTCCAAGAGGCCGAGCTGCGGGCGCTGTTCTATGACTCCGACGACCCCCGCGACGCCATCTTGACCATCCACCCCGGCGCCGGCGGCACGGAATCCCAGGATTGGGCCCAGATGCTCCTGCGGATGTATCTGCGCTATGCCGAGCGCAGGGGCTTCAAGGCCGAGGTCCTCGACCACCAGCCGGGGGAAGAGGCGGGCCTCAAGAGCGCCACGATCCGCTTCGAAGGCGACTACGCCTTCGGCAACCTGAGCCAGGAAACCGGCGTCCACCGGCTCGTCCGCATCTCGCCGTTCGACGCCGCCAAGAGGCGCCACACGTCTTTCGCCGCGGTCTTCGTCTATCCCGACGTCGACGAGGACATCCAGATCGACATCAACCCCGACGAGCTCCGGATCGACACCTACCGGGCCTCGGGCGCCGGCGGCCAGCACGTCAACCGGACCGACTCGGCCGTCCGCATCACCCACATCCCGACCGGCATCGTCGTCCAGTGTCAGAACGAGCGCTCCCAGCATAAAAACAAGGCCATGGCCATGAAGATCCTCAAGGCCCGCCTCTACGAGCTCGAAAAGAGGAAGCAGAACGAAAGGATGGAGAAGCTCGAGGACGCCAAATCCGACATCGCCTGGGGGAACCAGATCCGCTCCTACGTCCTCCACCCCTACCGGATGATCAAGGACCTGCGCACCCGCGTGGAAACGGGCGATACCGACCGCGTTCTCGACGGCGACCTCGACGAGTTCATCAAGGCCGCTCTCGTCCTGCGTAAGAAATCGGTCCCGGCCGCGAGCTAAAGGAACCCCCCCATGACCCCTGACGACATGAAACCCGAAGACGAAGGCGGCAACCCCGGCGGTCCGGAATTCGTCCCGCCCCTGGACTTCAGCTCCATCGTCATCCTGCTCTACTTCCCAGCCCTCGTCCAGCTGGGCCTCGTCGAGGACCCGACGACGGGCCAGCGGCAGGAGAACCTGGTCCTGGCCAAGAGGAACATCGACCTCCTCGACCTTCTCAAGGACCGGACGAAGGGCAACCTCGAAGCCGAGGAGCAGAAGTTCCTCGACGGCGTCATCGACCAGCTCAAGCTGGCCTATCTCAAGAAGGCCGAGCTCGTGAAGATGTAGGGCATGGTCGTCTATCGCGGCCTCAACGATCCCCATCTCCATCTCCGCCCGGCCGCGGTGGCCGTGGGCAATTTCGACGGCCTCCACCTCGGCCACCGGAAGATCCTGTCGCACCTCTGCCGGCTGGCCGGCCGGCGGGGCCTGCGCTCCCTTGTCCTGACCTTCGAACCCCATCCCGAGCGCGCCCTGGGCAAGCGTTCCGTACGGATGATCGACACGCCCGAGCAGCGGCTGGCCCGGCTTCGGGGGACTTGCGTCGACGCGGTCGTCGTCATCCCCTTTAACTCGGCCTTTGCCCGCCTCGGGAGCATGGCCTTCGTCGACGACGTCCTGCGGGACAAGCTCGGGGCCCGCGAGGTCGTCGTCGGGCGGGGCTTCCGCTTCGGGCGCGACCGCCGAGGCGACACGGCCCTCTTGCGGCGGCTCGGCCGGCGGGCCGGATTCGGCGTCCACGCCGTTCCCCCCGTCATCCTCGGCGGCCTGACCGTCAGCTCGACGGCCGTTCGCGCTCTCGTCGATCGGGGCCGGGTCGAGGAGGCCGCCCGGCCGCTCGGCAGGCCCTACGAGATCGCTGGCCGTGTCGTGCCTGGGCGGCGGCGCGGACGGCTTCTTGGCTTCCCCACGGCCAACTTGGAGACCGCGAACGAGATCCTGCCCGAAGGCGTATTCGTCACCGAGACCGTGCGCGGAGGCCGGACCACCCCCTCCCTGACCAGCATCGGGACCAATCCGACCTTCGGGCCCCATCCGCTGACTGTGGAGACCCTGCTTCTCGACTTCCATGGCTCGCTTTACGGGAACGCGATCACCGTCAGGCTCCTGCGGAAGCTCAGGCCGATACGGGCGTTCCCCAATGCCGAATCCCTCGCCGCGCGCATCGGCCAGGACGTCGAAGAGGCCCGGGCCTGGTTTGCCCGGCGGGGTTGACATTTTGGCAGGGTTCATGCATGTTCAAGAGAGCGGATAAGCCGCACGAGGAGCGTCGCATGGTTGAAAAGACAAAAGCCCGGATCATGGACGCGACGCGCATCCGCCGTGTCCTCGCCCGGGTCGCCACCGAGATCATCGAACGGAACCGCAAGCTCAAAAACCTCGTCATCGTCGCCGTCAAGCCCCGGGGCCTGGCCATCGGCCAGCGCATCGCCCGCCTCATCAAGGACCTCGAGGGCGTCGATGTTCCCGTCGGCCTGCTCGATATCACCCCTTACAGGGACGATATGCCGGACCGGCCGCAGCAATCTCCTCTCGACGATGCCGCGCTAGGCTTCTCGGTGGTCAAGAAGGACGTCCTTCTCGTCGACGACGTCCTCATGACGGGGCGGACGATCCGCGCCGCCATGGACGCCCTCATCGGCCGGGGACGGCCGCAGTCGGTCCAGCTCGTCGTCCTCGTCGACCGGGGTCACCGGGAGCTGCCCATCCGCCCCGACTACGTGGGCAAGGTCCTGCCGACCTCCCACCGCGAGCGCGTGCGGGTCCGGCTCAAGGAGACCGACGGCGGCGAGGAGATCGTCATCGCCGAGCCGGTCAAGATCGGCAGGGCGGGAAAGCGGTGATCCTTCTTCGCGGCGGCCGCGTCGTCGATCCTACGGAGGGTCTCGACGCCCTCCTCGACGTGCTCATCGACGGCGGCCGGATCGCCGCGGTCGGCTCTCCCATCGATACTGCCGCGGACCGGACGGTCGACGCCCGGGGCCTGGTCATCGTCCCCGGACTCATCGACATGCACGTCCACTTGAGAGAGCCGGGCGACGAAGCCAAGGAGACGATCCTCACCGGCGTCCGGGCGGCCGTCCGCGGCGGTTTCACCACGGTCTGCGCCATGCCCAACACCCGCCCCGTCAACGACCGGCGGGAGATCACCGAGAGGATCCTGGCCGAGGCCCGGAGGGCCGGCCTGGCCAATGTCCTGCCCATCGCGGCGATCACGCGGGCCTCGGGAGGCCGTGATCTCGTCGACATGGCGGACCTCGTCGCGTCCGGAGCCATAGCCTTCTCGGACGACGGCCGCCCGGTCACGGACAGCCGGATCATGCGCCAAGCCCTGGCCGCCGCGGCCGCCGCCGGAAGCCTCGTCATCGATCACTGCGAAGACCGGTCTCTCGCCGAGGGCGGCGCGATCAACGAGGGCCCCGTTTCGGCCCGGCTGGGGATACCCGGCATCCCCGCCGCGGCGGAAGATATCATCGTCGCCCGCGACATCATTCTCGCCGAAGCCGCCGGTGCCCGCGTTCACATCGCCCACCTCTCGACAGCGGGCGCCGTCCGCATGGTCGGCGAGGCCAAGGCCCGGGGCGTCCGGGTCTCGGCCGAGGCGACGCCGCATCACCTCCTCCTGACCGAGGAGGCGCTCGCCTCGCGCGACGCCAATCTCAAGATGAACCCGCCGCTTCGGTCCGCCTCCGACGCGGCCGCCCTGGTCGAGGCCCTCCGGACAGGTGTTGTCGACGTCATCGCCACCGACCACGCCCCTCATACGCCCGAAGAAAAGAGCCGCGATCTCTCGGCGGCCCCCTTCGGCATCGTCGGCTTGGAGACGGCCGTGTCCCTCGTCCTCGACCGGCTGGTGCGACCGGGGACGATCTCCCTGCCTCGCTTCGTCGAGCTTCTGTCCGCCGGACCGGCGCGCCTGCTCGGCCTGTCGGGGAAAGGCCGCATCGCCGCCGGGGCGGATGCCGACCTGACGCTTCTCGATCCGGACCTGCCGGTCACGATCGACAAGACCCGGTTCGAATCCAAGGGACGCAATACGCCCTTCGACGGCTGGAAGCTCCATGGCGGGCCGGTCATGACCATCGTCGGCGGCCGGATCGTCTACCCCTTCGACGAGAAAAACCCCCGGGGCCGCCCATGACCTCGGATAAGAGGAAGCTCGAGCGTCTGGAAAAGACCCTCGGCCACGCGTTCCGCGACCGCGGGCTTCTCGAAAAGGCCCTGACCCACAGCTCCCACGCCTACGAATCGCACCTGGAGTCTCCGGACGACAACGAGCAGCTCGAATTCCTGGGTGATTCGGTCGTCGGGCTCATCTCCGCCGAATTCTTCTTCCGCGCCTTCCCGGAAAGGAGCGAGGGCGAACTCTCGAAGCTCAAGGCATCGGCCACGAGCACGCTGGCCCTGGCCCAACTCGCCCGGGCCATCAAGCTCGACAAGGCCATCCTCCTCGGCCGCGGGGAAGAGAAGTGCGGCGGCCGGAAGAAAGTCTCGATCCTGGCCGGGGCCTTCGAGGCCCTGACCGGCGCGCTCTACCTCGACGGCGGCTTCGACGCAGCCAAGGCATTTGTCTGCGGCTTGCTCGAGTCGTCACTCGAACCCATCAAGTCCAATTCCCAGACGATCAACAATGCCAAATCGGCCCTCCAGGAGATCTGCCAGAAGGCCGGGCTTGCCACCCCCGTCTACGAATTGATCTCGGAGAAGGGCCCGGCCCACCGCCGGACTTTTCTGGTCGAGGTCCGTCTTGGCGACAAGGTCGTGGCGAAATCGAAGGGGGGCTCGAAGAAGGCCGCCGAGCAGGCGGCCGCCGAAAAGGCCCTCAAATCCTTTTTCGGGCGTAAGATCAAAAGGATATCGTCCGAGGCCTTCATCATCGAAGCCGACGATCTGAATCTCCCCTGAACTTCGGCGGATCCGGGTCAAGGCCCCATCAGCACCGCGACGGGCCGGAGCGCGGGAATGTTCTGGCAGACGATCCGGACGACGGCCGTCAAAGGCACCGACAGGATCATGCCCGGTATCCCCCAGAGCCAACCCCAGAAGAGAAGGGAGAAAAACACGAGGAGCGGGCTGAGACCCAGGCCCTTGCCCATGACCCGGGGCTCGATGAAATTGCCCAGGATATTGTCCAGGCCCACGGTGATGATGAGGATCCAGAAGGGCGTCCAGAAGGTCCCAAATTGGAAGAGGGCGAAGCCGACGCGGAGGACCGTGGCGATGAGCGAACCGATGTTCGGGATGTAGTTCAAGGCGAACGCCAGAAGGCCGAAAAGAAAAGCGAAATCGACGCCGAACGCCTTCAAGACGATCCAGACCATCAGACCGTTCCCGATGCCGATCGCCGTCTTGATGATCAGGTACTTTCGGATCTGGACGTTGATCCGTTCGAGGACGCCGTGGACGCGTCCGGCGTGCCCGTCGCCGATGGCCTTGGGGATCTTCGCTTCGGCCCGGCCGCGGCCCGCGACGATGAACACCAGAAAGAGGAAAACGAGAAAGAGCTTTCCCAGGACGGTGAAAAAGGGTCCGATGGCCTTGAGAATGGCGCTTCCGGCGCGGTTGATGTCCAGGTTCCCCAAGGCCGTGGGGACGTCGATCTTGAACGGGCCCAGGCCGTTCTCCAAGAGGCGGCTGATGTCCCCGAGCCGTTCCTGGTACCTCGGCAGCTCCGTCACGAACGCCTTGCCGCTCGAATAGACGAGAACGCCGACGAGATACAAAAAGACGGCCATCATCACCAGAACGATCGGCACGGCCCACGGCCGCGGGCAGCGGCATCGGGTCAGGAACGTCAACGCGGGATCGATGATATAGGAGAGGAAGACGGCCAGGATGAACGGGATGAGGACCGGCCGGGCCAGCTTCATGACGACGCACGCGACGAAGAGAAGGACGATCGCGAGCGCCCCCTTGAAGAACTTGTCGTCGCTCACCCCGGCCTCGACTTTCTCTTTCGGGCGGCCGTCACTTCGGCGCTGGTTTTTCGGCCAGAGCGGCGGCCGTGGCACGGAGAAGCGATTCCCCGGCCGCTTCGAGGCCGTCCGGCACGCGCATCGCGCCGCAGAGAACGCTTCGGACCCGTCCGATATACAGATGCTGACCGTAGCGGTTCCGGGCGTGGAAGCCAAGCGCCAGCTTCTCCACGGACTGGTTGTCCGCGCCCAAGGCCGCAAGGAGCTTGGTCAGCATCTCTTCCGCCGCCTTATCCGACCCCCCGTCGATGAAGAAACCCTCCAATTCGCGGCCGCCGGGCTTATAAGTCGCGACATAGCCGTCGTGGAGGAATTCGTAGCCCATGAAGTTCTTCTTGATGTACTTCTCGCTCCGGGAGACAAGGTTATCCTTGGGAAAGGCCCGGACGAGCGCCGGGAGCCCGCCCCCGGCCTTGATGGCCCCGGCGATTTTGGCCCCGATCTCTCCGAGGGTTGATTCGGTGGCCTCCCCGAGCCCGAAAGCCAGCATCTTCACATAAAAGCGCCCCGACAGAAAATTCAGGGCCTCGCCCTCGACATAGCCCAGATCGCCCAGAGCCACCACCTTGTTTTCGGGATAGCGCTCGGCGCCGAAGATACCGAAAGCGTTGAGCGGCAAGCCCATATCGTAGATCTCGAGGGTCATCGTCGCGTCCGTGCCCTTTCTGACCAGGTCGGCGACGAGCAGCTCGCGGAAATCATAGCTCAGGTAGCTTTCGGCGGCCCCGTCGATATATTCGAAGAGGTTGTCGGGGAAATAGCTCCTCGGGGCTTCCGAAAGGGACCAGGCGGCGAGTTTCGGCACGAGAGCCGAAAGCTCGGGGTTCGCCGGACGCGTTTGGGAGGCCGCCGCGATCGGCGCCAGAAGACAGAAAACCGCCAGGGCGGCCGGAACGGCCGGCCCTCTCCGGATCCGGGCGCTGGGCATGATCAACCTCCACGGGGCGAAATATCAATTACTATATCGGAGGGCCCCTGTCTTGGCAAGCCTGAGGTCCGGTTGACAGGTTCCGCCAAAAGGCCCATCATAATTCAATCATGGTCAGAGCCCGAGTCGTCGTCGTAAGATCGCCGAACGCCTGGACCACGGCCGGCGATCCCGATCCGGCCGTCGTCACCAGGATGTTCGGCCGCGGTTTCGCCCTTCTCGGGGACGGGGCCGACGAACGCTCCGCGGCGGCGGCGTTGTTCCGCCCCGACGACCGCGTCGGCATCAAGATCAACACGATCGGCGGCCGGGCCATCAGCACGCGGCCCGAGGTCGCCCTATCACTCGCCGGATGGCTCGCCGGGAACGGCCTGGCCGCGAAGAACCTCTTCATCTGGGACCGGACGACGCGCGAGCTCCGCGGGGCCGGCTATGCCCCGGCAGCCGGACCGGATGGCGTCCGGATCTTCGGCACGGACACGGACGGCGTCGGATACGGCACCGATCTTGTCTCCCACCTCGGCGTGGGCAGCCTCTTCTCCAAGATCCAGACGGAATTCGCCACGGCCTCGATCAGCCTGGCCATTCTCAAGGACCACGGCCTGGCCGGCGTGACGGCCGGCATGAAGAATTATTTCGGGGCCATCCACAACCCCAACAAGTACCACGATTCCCACTGCGATCCCTTCGTCGCCGAGGTCTTCGATTCTCCCCCGGTCAAATCCCGCCACCGCCTGACGATCCTCGACGCCCTGGTCGTCCAATTCCATAAAGGGCCCTCTTATCACGCCCGCTGGGCCAATAAATTCGGCGGCCTCGTCTTCAGTCTCGACCCGGTCGCGGCGGATGCCGTCGGATGGGCCCTCATCGAACGGCTGCGGGCCGCGGCCGGACTGCCGACCCTTCGGGACGAAGACCGGGCCCCGGATTACCTCTTGACGGCCGAAAAGATGGGCCTCGGCCGGGCCGACCCGGCGTCGATCGATACGGTCGAGGAGACGGTCGCATGAACCGGCGGGGCTTCCTCCGCGGCGCGGCGGGTGCCGGCCTGGCCATCGGGGCGGGCGGCCTCCCCTCTTTCGGCCGCCGGCTGGCCGCGGCGAACGCGGGGCCGAACCTCTCGCGCGTCGAGGCCCGCTATTACGTCAAGCACCCGGACCGCGAGATCGAATGCAAGCTCTGCCCGAGGCTCTGCAAGCTCGGCGACAAGGAGCGGGGCTATTGCGGGGTCCGCGAGAACGACGGAGGCACCTATTACACGCTGGTCTACGGCAAGGTCTGCAGCGCCAACGTCGACCCGATCGAAAAGAAACCGTTCTTCCATGTGCTGCCGGGCACGACGGCTTTTTCGTTGGCGACGGCCGGCTGCAATGTGAACTGCAAGTTCTGCCAGAACTGGGAGATCGCCCAGGTCCGGCCCGAACAGGTCGAGGCCTTCGACCTCGCGCCGGAGGCCGCCGCGGCCCGGGCGGCGGGGTCAGGTTGTCCGTCGATCGCTTACACCTACACCGAGCCGACCGTTTTTTACGAGTACATGTATGATACCGCGGTCCGGGCCAAGGGCCGGCGCCTCCGCAATCTCGTCGTGACCGGGGGTCACATCAACCCTGAACCGCTGACCGACCTCCTGGCCGTCGTCGACGCCGTCAAGGTCGACCTCAAGGGATTCTCCGAGGAGTTTTATAGCGAGTACGTCCGAGGCAAGCTTAAACCCGTTCTGGAGACGATCCGGACCGTCGCCAAATCCAAGGCCTGGCTCGAGATCGTGGCCCTCATCATCCCGACGCTGAACGACGGGCTGCCACAGATCCGGGAGATGTGCCGCTGGATCAAGGGCGAGGCCGGAGACAGCGTCCCTGTCCACTTTACGCGCTTTCAGCCGATGTACCTCGTCAAGAACCTTCCTCCCACCCCGGTTTCGACGCTCGAGGCTGCGCGGAATATCGCCCTCGAGGAGGGCCTGCGTTTCGTCTACGTGGGCAACGTCCCCGGTCACGAAGGCGGGAATACCTACTGTCCCGGCTGCGGCCAGGCGCTGATCACGCGAGCCGGCTACTCGATCGAGACCGTCCGGCTCAAGAAGGGCAAGTGCACGGCATGCGGGACGCCGATCCCCGGCATCTGGTCCTGAAGCCCTGGGCTCCCCCATTCCTGATGGGCTTTCTGGCGGCCGCTTTTCAGGTCTATCTCCTCCGGGAATTTGGGGCCGAGTTCTACGGCAATGAGCTGATCTTCGGCTTGTTCCTCGGTTCCTGGCTCTTGTGGGGCGGACTGGGCAGCCTCGTCAAGCCCCCGCTTAAGACGCGGGCCGGTGAAACGAGACTGGCGGGGCTCTACGGCTGGGCCATCGTTCTCTTTTTTGCCGGGCTCGTCGTCCTGAGGTTTTCCCATAAGCTCATGGGCATCCTGCCGGCCGAGCTGACCGGCCTCGTCCCCGCTCTGGGATTCGCCCTCCTGCTGAGCCTCTTTCTAAGCTTCCCTTTGGGGCATTCGTTTGCCCTCAACGCGGGGTCCCACGCCGGCGGCGTTCCGTCCGTTTACATCCTCGAGTCGGCCGGCGCGGCGGCGGCCGGCCTCGTCGTCAACTTCGCGCTCGTTCCGAGATTCTCCAATTGGCAGGGGGCCGCCATCGTCGGCGCGGCGGCTGCGGTCATGGTCCTCGTGACGATGAAGCCCGGCCGGTGGAAGGTCCTGCTGGGGGCGGCCATTGTGCTGGCCGCTGGTCTGGCGGGATTCGATTTCCCGGCCCAGAAGGCCGCGTGGAGCCCCCTTCGCTTGGTCGAGGCCGGCGATACGCCCTACGGCAAGCTCCAGGTCATCCGGAACGAAGAGCAGGTCACGTTCTTCGACAGCGGCCTGGCCGTCTTCTCCCATCCCGATGAGGGAGCGGCCGAGGAATCGGTCCATTTCGCCCTGCTCCAGCGGGACGCGCCGCGGGACATCCTCCTCGTCGGCGGTGGCGCCAGCGGCGGTGCTGCCGAGGCCTTGAAATACCCCGGCGCGCGCGTGGACTGCGTCGAGCTTGATCCCGCAGTCATCCGCCTGGCGAAAAAGCACCTGACCGGCCCCGACCGGTCCGCGCTCGAAGACCCGAGGGTCCGCATCTTCTATCGCGACGGCCGCTCCTTTATCGCTCGCACGGCCGGGCGCTATGACGCGATCCTCCTCAGCTTGCCGGAGCCGGCGACGGCCCAGGTCAACCGCTACTATACCCGGGAATTCTTTTTCCAGGTGCGGCAAAAGCTCCGGCCCGAGGGGGTCTTCAGCTTCGTCGTCCCCTCGGCCGAGAACTATATCAGCGACGATCTCGGCCAGTTCCTGAGCTCGCTTGCGGCGACGCTCCGCGCGGTCTTCCCGAACGTCACGGCCGTCCCCGGCGCGAATTGCGTTTTCCTGGCCTCAGACGCGCCCCTCTCCATCGACCCCGTCCGGCTTTCAGCCTCCATCGCCAAGCTCGGCCTAAAACTCCGTTTTGTCAGCCCGGGCATGCTCCCCGCCCGCCTCGATCCGGGGCGTGTCGAGTACCTGGCCCGCAAGATCTCGGCGCCGGGCGCAAGGATCAATCGCGACCTAGTTCCCGTCAGCTATTATTTTCACTCGGTCCTTTGGGCGGGCCAGTTCCGCGGGATCGAGTCGAGCGTTCTTCGCGCGGCCGGACGCATCGGCCCGGCCTGGCTGCTCGACATGCCTCTCGGGGTCTTCGCTCTGGTGCTTCTCCTGCTGGCGATATTCAGGAGGCGTTCTCCGGCCCGATTCCTTGTCCCCGTGGCCGTAATGGGCTTCACCTCGATCGCCGTGGAACTGGCCGTATTCATCGCCTTCCAGGCCCGATTCGGCTTTGTTTATGGCAGGATCCCTCTTCTTCTCGCGCTGTTCATGGCCGGACTGGCCATCGGATCGCTCGCCGCCAGGATACGGAGGCGGTCGGGCGGCTTCGATCTGCCCGCGATTCAGGGAGCGTTCGTCCTCCTGCTTCTCCTTACGTCCAAGGTCCTCTCAGGGGCCGGTGGCGAGGCCGCCTCGATAGCCGTTCTTTTCGGCTTCGGCGTCCTCGGGGGCTACCTGTTTGTCGCCGCAAACAGGCGGCTCGTCCCTGAGGTCCCCCATCCAGGCCTCGGCTACGGCGTCGACCTCCTGGCCTCGTTCGCCGGGGTCATCCTGGCCTCGGGCCTGATCATCCCCCTTTTCGGCATCCCCGCCTTGCTCCTCCGCCTGGCCCTCCTCAACGCCCTCTGCTTCGTCTACCTCCTCGTCTCTCCGCGTCCCCTGTAACTCTTCGGGCCTGGCAGCGATTGTAATATAATGGTGAGCCAGGAAAACAGGACCCATGTTTGAGGATTCGCTAGTCAGGCCGAAAACCGAGAAGCCGACGCGCCGCGATGTGGCCATCGGCATTCTCGTCACCTTTCTTTTCCACGCGCTCCTGGCCATTGCCATCATCTTCGGCCGCATCACGGTCAAGGTCCTGCCAATCGGGAAGGAAGAGGTCCGCACGGTCCTCATTGTCCCCCCGCTCAAGGTGGCCATCCCGAAGGTCGTCGGCGGCCACGGTCTCTCCGAGGTCCCCGGCGAGGGGCGGGGGGCGGAGGGACCCGCAAAGGCCCTGCCGAAGCCCGAGGCCGCCCGGCCGGAACCTGAGGCCGCGCCCGCGGAGCCTGTCGAGTCCGGCGTCGCGGGATTGCCGGCCGGAGGGGGGACCGTCCCGCCCCCCGGTTCCGGATCCGCGATCCCCTCGCTGTCCTCGAGATTCCAGCAGTCGATCGCCATACACGGCAAGTCCGGCCTGACTATCCCTCTGGCCCCGCCGGGGACTCCCCCCGGCCCTCCGGGCGTCGGTGCCGGCGCCCCCCTCCCCGATTTCACGAAATACAACCGCGGCGCGTACAGCGGCGGGGTCGGCGGATATGGGACAGGAGGCGGCGGGACCGGACGTGGGGTCGGCGGCGGAGGCCGCCAGCGGGTCGGGATGTCCATTCCCCTCAAAGGCTACGACCTCCTGCCCTGGGCGACCATGGTCATCGACCGGCTCCAGCTCAACTGGACTCTCCCCGCGGTGCCCGAGGTGCCCGACGCCGCCAGGATCAGCATGATCGTCGTCATCAAGAAGACCGGCGAGCTCGATTCGATCGAGATCCTCGAGGGGACCAGCCTCGAGGCGCTCGACCGGGCCGCCCTCGAGGCCGTCCGGGCCTCGCTGCCCTTCCCCGCCCTTCCCGCTGATTTTCCCGGCGACCTTCTCGAGATCACCTTCGAGTTCGTCTACAATGATTAAGAGAATAGCGGCCGGCCTCCTCATCGCCTTCGCGCTCACGGCCGCCCTCCGGGCGGATTGGAGGACGGAGCTCAACGCCCGACTCGGGCGCAACCCCGATTACCGGGCCGCCTTGGATTACCTTGTCGAGCAATCCAAGACGCTCGAGCCCGAGGACAAGCAGACGGCGGCCTTCATCCTGCCCTTCCTCGCGGCCCGGCTCGACGACAAGGAAGGCGAAAGGACCCTCGTTGCAGATTACTTCGAGACCTACTTCGACAACGACCCCGACTTCGGATTTCTCAACGAATACACCCTGCGCAACTTCATCGCCTTCTGGATATCCTGGAAGCGGGTCTATCCGCTCGTCCACGACGTCAACCTCCTGTCGTATTCGAGGACCCCGGCGACGGGGCTGCCGGCTTCGATCGATGTCGGCTTCGAACTCCTGAACGAGGCCTTCTACAGGGTCTCGCTCGGCCCTTACATCCTCGAAGGCGGCCACTGGCCGAAGGGATTCCATATCCTGACCATCCCGCTTCGCGACCTCTTCGCGCGCTCGGGCACCTATGAATTCGTGCTCGACCTCAAGGCCGGCGACCTCATCGTCCGCAAGCCCGTGCGCGTCCAGGTCGAGATCGCCGACATCGCTCCCTCCCGCGGTCCGGCACCCGAGGAGAGATTTGCACCCCCTCCGGCCACGTCGGCGAAGCCTATCCAGGAGGGCGAGATCTTGGTCTACATCGACGGCAAGCTGGTACTGAGGAGCCGCAAGATCGCCGCCAGGCCCGCCCCCTTCACCTTCCCTCTCGGCGGGCCTCTCATGCGAGGCCAGAAGCCGTACATGCCGCCCCCGACGAACGACCCCATGATGATGAACGGCGTCAACATCGTGGACGCCCTGGCCCTGGCCTACAAGGCGATCAAGGACCTGGTCGCCAAGAAGCCGCCAAGGCCTTCGGCCCCCTCCTACCAGAAAGTCAGCGTCCTCTCATTCGCCTATTCCCGCACGACATCCGCCGGCCAATCGGTCTCGGCCCGGGCCTCCCTGTCCCTCCCCCCGGCCCGGGCGGTCATCCTCAAGGAATAGGGGCTCGATTTGACTTCGGAACCAGGCCTCTGTTAATCTTCTGGCATGGAGGAGGCTTCCGTCGGACAGCCTCCGGCCGGAAGGCCGCGGGAATCGCCTGAAAGAACGGAGGACCGAGATGGGCGAAAGGGAAGTCGAACGGCGTCTTTGTCGGCGGTTCAAGATCCCCGGAGCGACGATCTCCTATAGGAAAGAAGGGCTCTTTTCGTCCAAAACCAGGACCGATGAGGAGTTTTGCCCGGTCCTCGACCTCAGCCGGGGCGGCGTCCGCTTCCTGACCCAGAAACCCCTCAAGTTCAAGTCCAGGGTATTCCTCCAGCTGTCGATCCCCGGAGAAAGGGTGCCCCTCGACCTCAGGGGCCGGGTGCGCTGGTCGACTTTCAACGCCGGGAAGAGCTACAAATATCAGGCCGGCGTACAGATCAATCCTTAC
>JADGNU010000058.1 GCA_017883305.1 Candidatus Aminicenantota bacterium
GGCCGGCCGCGACGGTCACCTCGGACGGCGGCACATTCATCGTGAAATCGGACAAGGAAAAGACGATGGATTCGGTGTCTCCCCCGGCCGGAGACGGATTGTCCACGCTCACCTCGAAATCTCCGGCCTGGGCCAGGTCCTGGGAGGTCAGGGACGCCCGGACCTCGGTGGGGCTGATGTACGTCGTCGCCAGGTCGATGCCGTTCCATCGGGCCTTCGAGTTCGTCACGAACCCGGACCCGCGCAGGGTCAGGGTGAGATCGGTCCCTCCCCCGGATGCCCGGGTCGGGCTGACCGAGGTCAGGGCAGGCCAGGGGTTGTTGACGGAGAACGTCTGGACGTTGCTCAAGACGCCGCTCGGGTTCCGGACGACCACCGGGACGGTCTTGCCGACAGTGAGATCGGTCAGCGGGATCGCCGCGTCCACGCGGGAGCTCGAGACGAACGTCGTCGGGCGGTCGACGCCGTCCCAGGTCACGACGGCGCCGTTCACGAAATCGGAGCCGTTCACGGCCAGGGCGAACGCCGGGGCGCCGGTCGCGGCGCTCGCGGGCGCGAGAGACGTGATCAGGTGGCCGTAGACCGCGGGACCGCCGAACGTCCCGGCCAAAGGCGCCTGCGCCGATTCGCCCCGCCCGTCCTCGAAATAAAAGGCGTAGCTGTGAGGGCCGGCCGCGAGCACGACAGCGGTCGAGTACCAGCCGTCGGCCGGCTGTTGGCCGGAGAGCAGATTCACCGCCCGGGGGGTGCCGTCGAGGATGAGGTTCTTCACGGTCGGCACGTCTCCGTCCTGGTCGGTGTAGCGGACGTTGAAGGTGAACGTGCCCCCGGCCGTCCCGGTCACGGGACTGACCTGAGGAGAGGAGAGCTGCGGCGGATCGTTGTAGGCCGGCCCGGGATAAGTGTAGTCGACGTAAGCATAGATCTGCTGGGAATCGGCCGTTTGGGGAACGAGCGAGGACGCGTTCTCCGCGTTCGGGTCGGTGGTCAGGTCCACGATCTTGAAGGCGCTGAGCGTCGCCGCATCGCCGGCCGCGCTGTCGTTGACGCCGAGATAGTACCGTTGCAGCCCGGCGCCCTGGACGAGGATGTCGGTGAAATCGAGCACGAAAGTCCCGCTCACGGACGTCGAGGAGCCGTCGAAAGCGAAGGCGCCGCCTTGATGCTGGAAAGCCGACGGCGTCCACACGGTCGTCGGGAGAGCCGTCGACGGGCTCGAGCGCCCGAGAGTGAACGCGAGCTGATTCCTCTTGGCGTGATCGACGGTGAACTCGCCGATCATCTTCGGCGCATAGCCGTTCCGGGCCGTCAGCACGTAGATCAGGTCGCCCTGGATGGCCGCGACCCGGCTTGTCGACGGGCCGTCGGTGACTGCGGAGATGCTCTTGAGGGCGTCGTAGGCGAGCCACGTGAACCCGCTCTCGTACCAGCCGGGCCCCCAGGTGTTGGCGATCCGGAAAGCGCCCTTCTCGCCCGGGTCGATGACACTGTTGGCGTTGATGTCCGTCCAGACGGCGTCGTTGTAGCCGACGATGGTCATCGCGTGCGAGCCCTCGCTGCCGTTGAGCCAAAAGGCGACGGACTTGCCCACGGCGGCGTCATCGGCCGAGGTCGACGCATCGTCCTGGGCGGGCTTGAAGACCCAGGAAGTGATGTATGTCCCGAACACCACGACATAGCCGTCGGCCAGGAGTTCCTTGACGAGCTCGGTCCCGACGGCCGTCGAGGCGTCGCGGACGTACTGGGTGACCTTCGTCCGGACGCTGAGGGCGTTTCTCCAGGCCGCCGGGTTCAGGCACCAAGCGAGATAATTCGCGTCATAGGGGAATTCGGCCCAGGTGGCCGCCCCATTCCTGTTGAGGAGGGCGTAATTCTGATAGAGCGACGAGCCGTTGTTCGACCCGTCGTTGAGCATGTTGTAGGACCATTTCGGCGAATACTTGTTCGTGTTGTCGGCGGAGTCGCGGATGTCCAGGTTGCGCTGGAACGCCGTCATGTAGGACAGCTGGACATAGGTCGAGGAGAAGCTGGCGCAAGAGCCGAGGCTGCCTTGATTCCGGATCGGGGGGAAGAACCGCAGCTTGCTGTTGTCGACGCTGACGGGCAGGTCGCCAGCCAGGGCCGCGTTCGCCGAAGCGGCCTGGGTCGAGGCGGCGTGGGCCGCGAGCGAGCTCTCGACTTCGGCGCCGATCGGGGCGACAGACAGCGGATCGAGAGGCGCCTTCCCTTTCCCGGCCCGGACTTCGTTGACCCGCTCGTAGCCGAGCGGATTGATGCCGACGCGCGTGATCCTGGGCCAGTTCGAAACGATCGCCTCGATCTGAGCGGCGTCGAGCGGAATGAGCCCGGTGGCCCGAGAGGCATCAGATCGGTTTTCCTGGGCCTGGGGTCCCCCGAGGAGAGCGAAGCCGAGCACCCCCAGGATCAGGGCCTTTTGAATGAACTTGGCCATATGTTCCCTTATCCTCTATTTAGTCTATTAAGACGGACCCTTTATGAAAAGTCAAGAAAAGGCGGTGTCCCCGTTTTCTCCAATTGACACCCGCGCGGCAGCTCCCATAGAATCGGGGACAAGAGAGGTCCAAAATGCCCCAGTACGCCGTCGGCATCGATTCCGGGACGCAGGGGACGAAAGCGCTCGTCGTCGAGGCCGATTCCGGGCGCGTCCTCGGCCGGGGAAAGTCGCCTCATGCCATGATCGAGGGACTCGGACCGGGAGCGAGCGAACAGGACCCGGCCGTGTGGATCGAGGCGATGGAGGCGGCCTTGGCCGCCGCCATGAAGCGAGCCCGCATCGACCCGGCGAAAGTTGTGGCGATGGGCGTCTCCGGCCAGCAGCACGGCTTTGTCCCGCTCGACGCCAAGGGACGGGTCATCCGCCCGGCCAAGCTCTGGAACGACACGTCGACCATCCGGGAAACCGGGGATCTCATCGCCGGGCTCGGCGGGAAGAAGGCCGTCATTGACCGGCTCGGCATCAGCCCGGCCGTGGGCTTCACGGCGTCTAAGATCCTCTGGCTCAAAAGGCACGAGCCGAAGCGCTTCGCCCGTCTGGCGACCGTCCTCCTCCCCCACAATTACCTGAATTACTGGCTGACCGGCCGGGCCCACATGGAATACGGCGACGCCTCCGGCACCGGCCTCATGGACATCCGCAAGCTCCGTTGGGACGAGGGGGCCGTGGCCGCGATCGATCCGGAGCTGGCTGCAAAGCTCCCGCCGCTCAGCCACCCCAGCGAGCCCGTGGGCTTCGCCAAGAGATCCGTGGCCGCGCGCTTCGGCTTCGGCCGCGTGCTCGTCGCGGCCGGGGGCGGCGACAACATGATGGGCGCGATCGGCAGCGGCAACGTCGCGCCGGGCGTGTGCACGCTCAGTCTGGGAACATCCGGGACTATTTATTCTCATTTCGACCGGCCCTTCGTCGACCCCGAAGGCGAGATCGCGGCCTTCTGCGACAGCACGGGCGGTTGGCTGCCGCTTCTCTGCACGATGAACGTGACCAACACGACGGAGATCGTGAAGTCGCTTTTCGGACTCGACAACGCCGGGCTCGAGCGGCTGGCCCGAAGGGCCGGACCGGGCGCGGGCGGCCTCGTGTTCCTGCCGTTCGTCGATGGAGAGCGCGTCCCGGTCCTCCCCTCTTCGAGCGCCGTCTTCTTCGGCCTCGACCGCCGCACATTCAATGCCGCTCCCATCGTCCGAGCGGTCATGGAGGGCACGGTCCTCAACCTGGGGTATGGCTTCGGCCGGATGAGGGACTTGGGCCTCCGGCCCGCCGAGATCCGGGCGACCGGAGGCGGCGCGAAGAGCCGGCTCTGGCTCCAGATCGCGGCCGACGTCTTCGGGACTCCGGTCGTGACGCTGCGGGAGACTGAGGCGGCGGCTTACGGGGCGGCCCTTCAATCGGTTTGGAACTGGCGCCTGGCCGAAGGCGAGAAGATAGCGATCGGCGATATCGCCGCGAAGTGGGTGGCCAAAGACAAGCTCGCCGCCGAGCCGGACCCTGGGAACGCGGCCCTGTACGCGGACCTCCAAGCGCGCTTCAACGAACTCTGGAAGCGGCTGGTCCCCGATTTCGAAGCCCGGCGGAAGAGCCTCGGCGCCTAAGCCCGGCCCAGCTGGTGGGCCGTTTCGTACATCGCCAGCACATTCTCAGGCGGCGTGATCGCCTGGATGTTGTGGCAGGGCGCCAGGATGTAGCCGCCGCCGGCGCCGAGGAGGCGCAAGTTGTCCTCGACCTCGCGCCGGACCTCGTCGACTGTCCCGAACGGCAGCGTGTACTGGTTGTCCATGCCGCCGTGGAGGACGACGTGCGGGCCGAACTCCGTCTTGAGCCGCTCGCGCTCCATGCCGGGACAGCGCCACTGGAGCGGGTTGAGAAGATCGATGCCGAGGCCGATCATGTCGGGGATGATGCGCCAGCAGCTGCCGTCGTTGTGATGGAAGGCGTGGGCGCCGGCCTGGTGGGCGAGATCGATCATCCGCTTCATCCCCGGCAGGAGGAACTCGCGGATGTGGCGGACCGAGATCATCAGGTCTCTCTGGCCGCCCATGTCCTCGGCAATGTAGGAGATATCGACCCGGCCCGGGGCGGCCTCGTAGATCCGGACGGCGCACTCATAGGCCAGTCCGAAGAGCTTGTCCAGGCAGTAATGGACGATCTCGGGGTTCTCGACGAGGTCGACGAAGGCCTGCTCCATGCCGCGGAGCTCCTTGTAGATCAGAAAAGGCTCGGAGCCGCCGCCTCGGATGGGGTGGGTGTCGTTGCGGCAGGCCTGGCGGGGGATGTCGCTGAAGTCCCACCAGTCGGCCGAGGGCCAGACGTAGGCCTTCTCGATCTCGGCGACGGACTTGAAGCCGGCCAGCGGAAAATGGATGCATTCGCGGTAGGCGCCGGGCCCGTAGTCGACACTCCGGAAGCGGCGGCCGAACTCGTCCTGCATGCGGGGCAGGCGCGGGCCGACATAGGCCGGACGAAGCCAGACCTCATAGTCGACGTGGAGCTTGTCGAGCATCTGACGCCGGGTCCGGCAGCCGAGGTGACGCATGATCTTGCGGTCCGCTTCGGGGGTGGCCCAGTAGTCGGTCGGCACGCGGTCGGGCTTCTGGCGGGCGAAGAGGGCCAGCCAGCGCTCCCGAGAGTTCATGGCATCCTTGGTCAATTCTTGTGCAGGTCCTTGTGCATGATCTGGCGGATCTCGTGGAGACGGTCGTGGGCCGGGAGGTCCGTGAGCTTCTTGTTCATGAACTCGTCGTTTTCGGCTTGGAGCTGCCCGGCCACGTAATCGATCACGCTTGGCGGGAAGACGCCGTCGCGCTCGTAGTGGCCCCGCTTCTGCAGGAGGACGCGGCTCGATTCGACGCAGCTCGCCGGGAGGACCGGCAGGCGCTTGAGGAGCTCCTTGTCGGCGAAGATGTTGCCCTTGACGTAGAGGCTGTCGGCGAGCTCGAGCGGGCCGTAGTCCTTGAACAGCGTCAGGTCGCTGCGGAAGGCCCAGTTGGCGGCCATGGCGATCCCGGCCAGGGTCAGGTGGATCATGGCGCTGCCGTCGGGGCTGCGGATCTCGACGGTCTGGCGGCCGCCGCGCTCGTCGACGAACTCGGCCGTGTCCGCGGGGTTGACCCGCCGGCCCAGGCCGGTGACGTTGCTCCAGCCGAGGGGGACGCGGATGAGGGCGCTGCGGTTGAGGTCGCTCCAGCAGATCCGGGTCGGGGCCTCCTGGTTCGGGACGAGGCGGAGATAGGCCGAAGAGACGGTGTTGCCGAAGGCGGTCAGGGAATCGGCGTATTCGCACAGGCCGCCGATGAGCTTGCGGGCCTCGACCGAGAGCTTGCCGTCCGCGCCGCGCATGGCGCTCCGGCCGTTCTTGGCCAGCTCCAAATGGAAGTGCAGGCCGTTGCCGGCGACGCCCTCCTCGAGCTTGGGCGTGAAGGTGGCCACGGCCCCGTGGCGGAAGGCGGTGTTGCGAATGATCCAGCGGCCGAGGACGAGGTCGTCGGCCATGTCCTCGATCGGGCGGGGCAGGTATTCGATCTCGAGCTGCTCGGCCAGGCGCCCGGCGATCTCCGGGAGGTTGCTCCGGACGCAGTCGATGAAACCGTTCTCGCTGTGGGCATACTTGACGGCCCCGGTCACCCGGGTGATGTGGCCGATCATCTCGTGCAGGATCGGGCCGCTCTTGGAGAAGGGCGCCGAGCCGTGATAGCCGCGGTGGGCCTCGACCGGATAGGAGCGGTCGGCGGGCGACGTCAGAAGGAAGAACTCGAGCTCGCCAAGCGCGTTGAGCTCGAGCCCGGACGACTTGCGGAAGAGGGCCGCCGCCCGGGACAGGATGCTGTCCGGCGTGAAGGGCGCGGGGGTGCCGTCCTTCGTCAGGTAGCGGCAGATGAAATCGAGACTGCCCTCATCGAAGGGATTGAAGAAGGCCGAGCTGTACTTGGGAATGACGTAGAGGTCGGACAAGGACATGTCGACCATGCCCTTGAAGAGCGACGAGCCGTCGACGCGCTCGCCCTCGGCCAGGACGGACTCGAGGTGATAGCGGTCGGCGGCCGGGACGGTCAGCTCCTTGAGCTTGCCGTCGATCGCCAGGTAATGAAAGGTGATCCGTTCGACCTGTTTCGTCTCGATGATCTTAAGCAGGTCGGCCCGGGTGAACTCCGCGGCGGGTTTGTCGAGGAGAAGCGAAACGGGATTGGTCAGGGCGTAGCGGGGAGTCTTCATCGCCATCGCGTCAATCTCCTTGCCGGATGATCGTCCCGAAAAGGGAAGGCATCTATTCTATCAAAAAAGCGGGGTCAAACCTACGGCAGGGAGCGAATTCTGAGGAGCGACCATCAGAAGTGCGGCGGAGAGGCCCGGAGCCACACTTCTGGGAAAATATCTGAATGAGATGCAAAAAGTAACGAAAGGTAGATTTGACCCCTTCTTCTTAATAAAGCAAATAGGCTTTGCGCAAAGAGGCGAAAGCGTCGAGGCCGGGCTGGATGTTGGCCAGGATCGTCGCGACGTCGGTCCCCGCCTCCAGGGCTTTGCGGACCGAGGCCGTGCCCATGACCTTGTCGAAGTACTCGGCATGGAAGCCGAACTTGTCCGGGTACATCTCCCTCACGGTTTTGATGATGTGGAGGATGGCGGCGACGGAGCGGAAGGCCCCCCGGTCGGTCACGTGGATCTGGCAGCCGCCGCAGAGCTCGCCCTGGAACTTGGAGAAGGACGGCGTAAACCAGGCCTCGCGGAAACGGACCCCCTGCAGGGCCAAGGCGTTCAGCTTTGCGGCCAGCTCGTTGCCATCGATCCAAGGCGCCCCGAAGAGCTCGAACGGCCGGGTCGTGCCGCGTCCCTCGGACATGTTCGTCCCTTCGAGGGCCACGAGCCCGGGGTAGACCGTCGCCGTGTCGAGCGTCGGCATGTTCGGCGACGGGATGACCCACGGCAGGCCGGTCTCGTCGAACCACATCGTCCGCGTCCAGCCTTCCATGGGGATGACCGTCAGCTTGGCGGTGCGGGCCAGGAACTTGTCATTGAACAGCCGGGCCAGCTCGCCGGCCGTCATGCCGAACCGGAGCGGGATCGGGAACAGCCCGATGAACGAGCTGAGCTCGGGGTATTCGAGGATGGCCCCCTCCATGTCCGTGCCGTTGATGGGGGCGGGCCTGTCGAGGACGATGAAATCGATGCCGCTCTCGGCCGCGGCCTGCATGGCGTTGGCCATCGTCGCGATGTAGGTGTAGACGCGGGCCCCGACGTCCTGGATGTCGAAGACGAGGACGTCGATCCCCTTGACCATTCCGGCCTCCGGGACCTTGCCCGTCTGCTGGGTGTCGAACGAGCGCATATACTCGTCGATATTCTTGAGCATCCCCGGTTCGGGCTTGAAGGACTGCCCATAAAGGCTGAACACGGGCAGCTTGAATTTCTCGTCGTAGTAGAACGGCACGTACTCGCCCGCCTGGGCGTTTCCCCGGACGCCGTGCTCGGGACCATAGAGGGCGACGAGATCGATGGCCGGGTTCGAGCGGAACAGGTCGATCGTCGACCGCAGGCTCGCGTCCGTGCCCGTGGGATTGGTGATCAGGCCGACCCGCTTGCCCTTGACGAGGTCGAGGTGCTTTTCGAGGAAGACCTCCACCCCAAGCTTGACCCTGGCCGCGGCCGCCTGCGTCGGCGCCTCCGTCCGCTTGGCGCGGGTGCATCCCGCGAGCGTCAGGCCTATGGCCAGAAGTGTCCCGATTGTCGCCAAGCTGGCTCGTCCGTTCATGGTCTTCGGTCCTTTCGCTCCGGGTTCCTCCGCCCGTTCAGGATAACAGCACGGACGCCGGCAAGTCAATTCCAGGGTCCCCTTGATTCGTCGCCCGGAAACGGCTATAAAAGAAAGAGAAGCAGATGTCGACCTGCAGAAAAGGCCGTTGGGGGTGGGGTCCGTTCTTCCTGTTGCTGGTACTCGTCTGCCTCGTCCGCCTCTCCCCCGCCGCCGACAACCCCTGCGAGTGGTCGGGCGTCGATCGCGTCGTCGCCGTCGCCGACCTCCACGGCGATTATGACAAGTTCATCTTCATCCTCGCCCATCCGCAGGTCGGGCTCGTCGACGCGGACCTCCATTGGATCGGCGGCAAGACCCACCTCGTCCAGCTCGGCGACGTCCTCGACCGGGGGACCCGGGGCAAGGAGATCCTCGATCTCATGATGCGCCTCGGGAAGGAAGCCGAGGCCGCGGGCGGCATGGTGCACCAACTCCTCGGCAACCACGAAGAAATGAACATCACCGGGATCGCCCTCGACTACCCGGATTACGTCCCGCCCCAACAGTTCGTCGCGTTCATGCGCGAGGATGTCCGCAGGGACAAGGACGCCGAATACATCAAGACGCTCCCGCCCGAGGAGAGAAAGCGGGCCGAGATGGAGGGCCTGGACATCCGGGTCGACGAGAATTATAGCTCCTATTGGCGGAAGATCATCGTCGCCAAGGACCCCCAGGCCGTGCGTGCTTACGTCCTGGGGTTCAACGACGTCTACGGGGATTGGCTCGTCAAGCAGAACACGGCCATCAAGATCAACGATGTCATTTACGTCCATGGCGGCATCAGCGAGGCCCTCTCCAAGTGGGGTATCCGGGAGATCAACCAGGTCATGCGGACCGAGCTGGGGTTCTTCCAGGGACGCATGCGCAGCCCTCAAGATTTCGGCAAGCCGTTCCACCCCAGGCTCGTCTACGACCCTGACAGCCCGCTCTGGTTCAGGGGCCTGGCCACGAAGAACGAGGCCTCGGCCGAGGCCGGGATCGACCGGACGCTGGCCAACCTCGGGGCCCGGGCCATGGTCGTCGGTCACAATTACTTCGCCTTTCCCGGCGGGGCGAGCCCCGTCGTCACGAAGGCCATGGTCGCCAAATTCCACGACAAGATCTGGATCATGGACACCGGCATCTCGGGAAGTTATCACGGCATCCCGTCGGCCCTCATCTACGACCACGGCGAATTCGAGGTCTGGGGCGAGACCGAGGAGGTGGCCAAGCGCAGCGGCATCAAGCCGCCGCCTCCGAAGCCCCTGGGCCCCAAGGAGATGGAGACGTTCCTGCGAACGGCAGCCGTCGTCGGCCGCGGCCCCGGGCCGGGCGGCCGGACCGACGCCTGGAGGCTCAGCCTGCAGTCGGAAGAGACCGTTCTCCCGGCGCTCTTCAGGTACATCGACCGGCGGAGGCCCGATCCGCTCGCCGACAGCTACAGGTACGATCTGGCCGCCTATGCCCTGAGCAAGTATCTCGGCCTCACGAATGTCCCGCCGATCGTCGAGAGGACCGTCGAGGACGTGCCCGGCGCGCTGCAGGCTTTTATCGCCGACGCCAGGTCGATCCCCGATCTCCGCGAACGGAAGATCATGCCCGAGAATTCCGAGGCCTTCGATCGGGCCTTGGCCGACCTCGTCGTCTTCCAAGCTCTTGTCTTCGACGACTGCCGCAACGAGAAGGACACGCTGGTCAGCGTTCCGGACTTCCGGGTCTATCGCGTCGATTTCTCCGAGGCCTTCGCCCCGGACACGGGCGAGGCCCCGGGCTGCAGCATCCACAGGTGCTCGCGCCTGCTCTACCGGAGGCTCCTCGCCTGGGAAGATGCCACCGTCGCCGGCTATTTGGGCCGTTACCTGAGCGAGCCAGAGGTCCGCGCGCTCAACACCCGGCGGAGTCTCCTCGTCCGGCGGATCGGGATGATGATCAAGAGCCTCGGCGAGTCGAACGTCCTGTTCTGATCGAGCGGAAAGGGGGACCGATGACCGACGCATCGACGGCGGCTGCCAGGCCCCAGTCCGGATCGCCCTACAATCTCGGCTACAAGTTCCTCCGGATCTTCGCCGACATCCGCCACGGCGAAGCCCCCAAAGCCCTCCTCCTCGCTCTGAACATCTTCCTCCTGCTCCTGGCCTACTATATCCTGAAACCGCTGCGCGAATCCCTTCTTCTCGTCGACCAGAAGGCGCCCCAGGTCAAGAGCTACCTGAGCGGGGCCCAGGCCGTCCTCTTCGTCTTCGTCATCAAGGGGTTCAGCCGTCTGGCGTCCAAGGTCCCGCGTCATGTCCTCATCACCTGGACGACCTCGTTCTTCATCTCGAATCTTGTCATTTTCTATTTCCTGCACGCCGGCGGCATGGCCATCAAGCCGATGGGGATCCTGTTCTTCATCTGGGTCGGCATCTTCAACTATTTCGTCATCGCCCAGTTCTGGGGATTCGCCAACGACCTCTATTCCGACGAGGCCGGCAAACGGACGTTCCCGCTCGTGGCCCTGGGGGCGACCCTGGGGGGCCTCATCGCAACGCTCCCGTTCATGAAAAGGCTGAGGGACTTCCTGGGGGACGGCTGGGAATTCAAGCTCATGCTCCTCGCCGGGATCATCCTCTTTCTCTGTATCGCCCTGGCCCGCTACATCCACCACCGCGACGTCCGGAAGACCCGCGCGGATCGCGAAAAGGGGCTGGCCGGGGCGGCCGAGAAAGCCAAGGTCCAAGAACAGCCGCTCAAGGCCGGCGGCGGTTTCCGGCTCATCTTCAAGAGCCGCTATCTCCTTCTCATCGCGCTCATGATCGGACTCTACAATTTCGTCAACGCGACCGGGGAGTTCATCATCTCCTCCGTTACGGTCAACAAGTCGATCGGCCAGCCGGCCGGGCAGGCGCAGTCCGCGGAGGCGCTGCCCGGCGCGTCCCAGAGCCTGCCGCGCCAAACGGAGAGCAAGGCCATCCACAACGCCTTCATGGATTATCAGTTCCTGACGAACTTGATCGCCCTCATCATCCAGCTCTTCCTCGTCTCGCGGATCTTCAAATGGGTCGGGGTCGGAGGCGCCCTCCTCTTCCTGCCGCTCCTCGCTCTGGGCGGCTACGCCCTGATCTCCTTCGGGGCCGTCTTTCTGGTCGTCCGTTGGGTCAAAGCTCTGGAGAACGGCACGGACTATTCTCTCCAGAACACGACCAAGGCCGCCCTCTTTCTGGTCACCCAGAGAGAGGAAAAGTACAAGGCCAAGGCGGCCATCGACACCTTCTTCGTCAGGGGCGGCGACACGGTTTCGGCCCTGGCCGTCCTGGTCGGCACCCAACTCCTGGGACTGAAGATCGAGCGCTACGCGCTCCTCAATGTCGTCGTGCTCGCCGTCTTGATCGTCGTCTGCCTCAAGATCATCCCGGCGTATGGGAAGCGCAAGGCCGCGGCCGAGGCGGCTGCGGCGCGGCCTTGAAATCGACCGGCCCGGAGACTATCATGGTCTCGGCCCGGCAGGTCATCGGGGAGGGAGTCATGAAACGCTTGCCTGTCCTCTTGTCCTTGGCCCTGGCGGCGGCCGGACCCATCGCGGCGCGGGCCCAGTTCCTGCCTGACGAGATCGCCCGGAGACCCGTCCAGGAAGAGCTCCTGCGGACGGCCGAGATCGTCCGTTACGAGGAGATCCCCGAGGGCGTGACCAAGCCGTTCAAGCTTTACCTCAAGAAGGACGGCGTCGAGCTCAAGGCCGCCTGGAAGAACCCCAAGGGGATGCAGCTCGGCTACCTCGAAGGCTGGCAGTACGAGATCGCTGCCTACGCCCTGGACAAGCTCATCGGCTTGAATATGATCCCCCCGGCCGTCGAGCGCGAGTTTCAGGGCAAGCCGGGCGCCCTCGTCCTTTGGGCCGAGAACAAATACAGCCTGCTCAAGGTCCTCGAGGACGGCATCCCCCAACCCGAAGAGGCCAGGGACAGGATCGACAAGATGAAGTACCTGACCCGGGCATGGGACAGTCTCATCGGCAACGACGACCGGACCCAGCAGAACGTTCTCTTCACCGCGGACTGGCGGACGATCATCTTCGACCACTCCCGGGCCTTCCGCGAGGGCGGCGAGTTCTCCGAGCGGCT
>JADGNU010000263.1 GCA_017883305.1 Candidatus Aminicenantota bacterium
CTCGTCGATCACCCGGACCCAGCAGGTGGCTTTCCTCATTGCCATCCTGACGACCATGCTGCCGACCTTCATCCTCTCCGGGTTCGTGTTCCCCATCCGGAACATGCCCCCCGTCATCCAGGCCATCACTTATCTTGTCCCGGGAAGATACTTTCTGGCAGCACTCAGGGCCATCATCCTCAAGGGCGCGGGGCTGGGCGCCGTCTGGGACCAGTTCCTGCTGCTCGCGGCGTTTGCCACACTGTCGATCGGGGTCAGCGCCGTAAGGCTGGGCAAGGGCGAGACGGACAGGCCGCGCCGTAAGGGGAAACGGCCATGAAAGCCATCCTGGCCATCATCAGGAAGGAGTTCCTCCAACTCCGCCGCGACCGCCGGCTCTTCCCGGTGCTCTTCATCGCCCCGGTCCTGCAGCTTCTGCTCCTGGGCTATGCCGCCAACCTCGACGTCCGCGATATCCCCTCGGTCGTCTGCGACATGGACCGGTCGGCGGCCAGCCGGGCGTTCCTCGACGATTTCGTCAACTCGGGCTATTTCTCGGTCGTGGCCCGGCCCGAACGGATGGCGGAGATCGACCATTACCTCGATAACGGCCATGCGTCGATGGCCTTCGTCATCCCCCGGGGCTTCGGGGACAAGCTGGCCGGCGGCCGCCAGGCCTCGGTCCTGATCATCGCCGACGGGGCGGAGAGCCAAACGGCGACGATCGGGGTCAACTACGCGACGATGATCGCCGGCCGGCAGGCCCAGCGCATCATCTTCGACCGGCTCGAGCGGGCGAAAGGGGGAGGGGTCAAGCCCGTCCTTGTCAACGCCGAGGTCCGGGTCTGGTACAATCCCGAGCTCCGCAGCCGGAACTTCATGGTCCCCGGGGTCCTGGGCCTCATCCTCATGATCATGACCATCTCGCTCGCCTCCATGGGCATCGTCAGGGAGAAGGAGGCGGGGACGATGGAGCAGCTGATCGTGACGCCCATCCGGCCCTATCAGCTCATCATCGGCAAGCTTCTGCCGTTCGTCCTCATCGGGCTGATGGAGGCGACCTTCGTCCTGATCATCGCCCGGGGCTGGTTCGGGGTGCCCATCCGGGGCAGCGTGGTCCTCCTCTATGTTCTCAGCCTAGCCTTCATGCTCAATACCCTCGGCATCGGCCTCTTCATCTCGACCATCTCCCGGACCCAGCAGCAAGCCATGTTCACGACGACGTTCTTCATCATGCCGATGATGCTCCTCGGCGGCTTCGTCTTCCCCATCGAGAACATGCCCCGCTTCTTCCAGGTCGTTTCCTACGCCGTCCCGACCCGCTATTTCTTCGTCATCATCAGAGGGATCATGCTCCGGGGCGCCGGCTGGCCGGAACTCTGGGACCAGGCGGCGGCCCTCCTCGTCATCGGCACGGCGCTCTTCGCCCTGAGCGTCCTCCGCTTCCACAAGAAGCTCGACTGATCCCCGGGGAGTCTTGCAGGCGGGGCGACCATTACCTCGGAGGCCTGCACCAGATAGCCGCGACCCATGAGGCCAGCTTGGCCTCTGATTGACAGCACAAGAGCGGGGGGTTATAAGGGCCCCATGAGTATCCGACCCGTCCTCTCCCTAGTGGTTCTTCTTTCGATCTGCGGGTCCTGCGCCCCTGACCGGACCGCCGCCGTGGCGGACCGGGAAAAACCGGGGGCCGACCGGCTCTGGTACCGCCAGCCGGCAAAGGATTGGAACGAGGCCCTGCCCGTCGGCAACGGACGGCTCGGGGCCATGGTCTTCGGATATCCGGACCATGAAAAGCTCCAGCTCAACGAGGAGACGCTCTGGGCCGGCTCGCCCATCGATAACAATAACCCGGCGGCGCTCGAAGTCTTGCCGCTCATCCGGAGGGCCCTCTTCGAGGGCGACTATGCGCAGGCCGCGGCCCTGGCCGAAAAGTCCCTGCTCGGCACCCCGCCGCGGATCCGCTCCTACCAGCCGCTCGGCGATCTCTTGATCGACCTCGAGGGCGTGCGGGCCGGAGCGGAGTATCGACGGGCGCTCGACCTCCGGGACGGCATCGCGTCGGTCGCCTGCGAGACGCCGGACGGCGTGAGGATCGAACGGGAGGCCTTCTCTTCGGCCGCGGACAATGTCCTGGCCGTCCGCGTTGCCGCAGGCCGCGGCGCATCGATCACGGGAACCGTCAGGCTGACCCGGGCCAAGGACGCATCGACCCGGGCGCCCTCGAGGAACGAGCTCATCCTCTCCGGCCGCATCGTCGATCAGCCGGATCCCTTGAGCGGGCCGGGAGGCGAGCACATGCGCTTCGCCGCCGCGCTCAGAGTCCTCGCCCAAGGCGGTCAAGTGAAGGCGGCGGGGGAGAGCATCCGGATCGAAGGCGCGAGCGCGGTGACCCTTCTTTTGACAGCGGCGACGGATTACGACCCGGCCCGGTTGGACTTCGACCCCGGCCTCGATCCGGAGGGGAAGGCCTTGGAAGCTCTGTCCAAGGCCCGCCGGTCTTCTTATGGGAAGCTTCGGGCCCGCCACGTCGCGGAACATCGGGCCCTTTATGACCGGGTCGTTCTCGACCTCGGCGGCTCGCCGGAGACCGCAGCCCTTCCGACCGACGAACGGCTCGAGAGGGTCAAGGCCGGAGGCGAGGACCCGGGCCTGGCCGCGCTCTACTTCCAGTACGGCCGCTACCTGCTCATGGGCTCGTCGCGCCGGCCGGCCGCGCTTCCGGCCAACCTTCAAGGGATCTGGAACCAGGACTTCGAAGCGGCCTGGAATTCTGATTTTCATACCAACATCAACCTCCAGATGAACTATTGGCCGGCCGAAGTCGCCAACCTGCCGGAGACTGTCGCGCCCCTCTCGGACTTTGTCGGACGCTTGACGGTTCCGGGCACGCTCACGGCCCGCAAGACTTACGGAACCCGCGGCTGGACCCTGCATCACCTGACCGACCCCTTCGGCCGGACCGGTGTCGCCGACGGCATTTGGGGCGTTTCGCCGATGGCCGGGCCGTGGATGACCTTCCCGCTCTGGGACCACTACGAGTTCACAGGGGACACGGCCTTTCTCAGGAACGTCGCTTACCCGATCATGAAAGGCTCGGCGGAATTCGTCGCGGACTTTCTTGTCCCTTCCCCCGAAGGGTGGCTGGTGACGGCGCCGTCCCATTCGCCGGAGAACGCCTATCTCGATCCGAAGACGGGCAAGTCCGAATCCCTGACCTACGCCGCGACGATCGACGTCGAGATCGCCCGGGCCCTGTTCGAGAACTGCATCCGGGCGGCCGGGATCCTGGGCGTCGACGCGGAGTTCTCGGCCAGGTTGAAAGAACTCGAAGCCAAGCTGCCGCCGTTGCAAATCGGGAAATTCGGCAATCTCCAGGAATGGATCAAGGATTACGACGAGGTCGAGCCGGGGCACCGGCACATGTCGCACATGCTCGCCCTTTACCCGTTGGCCCAAATAACACCTGAAACGCCCGAGCTCTTCGAGGCGGCCAAGCGGACGATCGCCCGACGGCTCGAGCACGGCGGCGGTCAGACCGGTTGGAGCCGGGCCTGGATCGTCAGCTTTTACGCCCGGCTTCTCGAGGGCGAGACGGCCTATCAGAACCTGCTGACGCTTCTTCGGAGATCCACCCTCAAGAACCTTTTCGATACCCATCCGCCCTTCCAGATCGACGGAAACTTCGGCGGGGCGGCCGGCATCGCCGAGATGCTCGTCCAATCCCATCGGGGATTCATCCAGATCCTGCCGGCCTTGCCTGCGGCCTGGGCCGACGGCCGGTTCAAGGGACTCTGCGCCAGGGGCGGCTTCGAGATCGACGCGGCATGGAAGGCTGGCCGCGTCGTCGAGCTCCGCGTCCGCTCGAAGGTGGGCGGAAAGCTCCGGCTGCGCGATCCCTTCGGCGGAAGTGAGGTCAAGGTCGCTGGTGCGGACCCGGCGAGCGCCGTTCCCCGGCAGGGGATGATCGAGATCGAAACGCGGCCGGGCCAGGAGATCGTCTGTTCGATAATAAATAGGTCGAGTTGACAGTCTGCGCGGCCGCGGTCTATGATTCGCCCATCCGATCGCGGAGGGAGAGAACT
>JADGNU010000059.1 GCA_017883305.1 Candidatus Aminicenantota bacterium
AATGAACTTCTCGACGATGTCCTCTTCTCGGATGCCGAGATTGGCCATCCTCTCCGCCAAGGCCCGTTCTTTCTCGGGGCTGACGCCGAATGTCGCCATAACGACATGTTACCCAATTCGGGGACCGGCGGGAAGCGGATTCTTAGGAGCGACCCACAGAATAGCAACGGAGCGACTCGGAGCCGCGATTCTGGGAAATATCTGGAGATAGAGGAAAAGCAGAACCGAGCTTCTTATCCTCGTCATCCGGATCGGGCACCGGAAGGACATCTTTCAGACCCTCGAATAGCCGAGCCTCGTCTTCAATTTTCATTCAATAAGATGGGGAAATGATATTGTGTCCCTGAATCTGGGGATTCCGGGGCTCAACACGAATTTCCAGGCGGGCTAATTCGGAAATTGGTATTGTGTCCCCGATTTAAGTGGAATAAACTCGATCTTCCGGCGTCAAAAATACGGAGGTGATCATGAAGACGACACCCAAGACTCTCGTTGCCTTGACCGCACTGATCCTCATCGCACTGTCCTCCACCGCCCAAACCCCACCTCCCGGCGCCCAGAACCCGCCGGCTCCCGGACAGGGCCCGCGTCCCCAGGGTGCCCCCTTCCAACCGCCGCCGGTCGCCCCCGTCCCGCCCCCGCCCCCGGCTCCGGCCTCGGGCCCCAAGACGACCGCCGAGACGACCGATTATGCGGCGACATCGACTTACGCCGACGTTCTCGCTTTCGTCCGCGAACTCCAGAACCTGTCGCCCCTCGTCCGGGTCGAGACGATGGCCACGTCGACCGAGGGACGCGCCATCCCTCTTCTCGTCATCGGCAAGCCGGTCCCGGAAGACCCGCTGGCCGTGCGTTACGACAAGCGCATCGTGGTTTACTTCCAAGCCAACATCCACGCCGGCGAGGTCGAGGGCAAGGAAGCGACGCTGATGCTGGCCCGCGACATCGTCCTCGACCCCAAGCTCCCCTATCTCGACCGGATCGTCCTGCTCATCGCGCCCATCTTCAACGCGGACGGCAACGACAAGATGGACCCGGCAAACCGCAGGGGCCAGGTCGGCCCGGAGAAGGGCTCGGGCGTCCGCCACAACGGCCAGGGCCTCGACCTCAACCGCGACGCCATGAAGCTCGAGAGCCCGGAGATGACGGGCCTCGTCCGCAACGTCCTCGGACGCTGGGACCCGCTGCTCCTCGTGGATTGCCACACGACCGACGGCTCCTTCCACCAGGAGCCGGTGACCTACTCCTGGCCG
The DNA here is from genome assembly GCA_017883305.1 of Candidatus Aminicenantota bacterium. Lineage (GTDB taxonomy): Bacteria > Acidobacteriota > Aminicenantia > Aminicenantales > Saccharicenantaceae > RBG-16-66-30. Next base: position 1,254 of record JADGNU010000059.1, read on the forward strand.
CTCTGCCCTAACGGCGACCCGGCCGTCCTGAAATATGCCCGCGACAAGATGCTTCCGGCCGTCGACGCCGCGCTCGAGAAGAAGTACGGCACCCTGTCCGTCCCCTACGGCGACCCCATGGATTTCAAGGACATGGAAAAGGGCTGGCGGACCTTCGGCCATGAGCCGCGTTATATGACCAACTATGTCGGTCTGCGCGGCCGGCTCTCCGTCCTCATCGAGAACTACAATTACGCCGACTTCAGGACCCGCGTCGCCGGCAACTACCATATGCTCAAGTCCCTCCTCGACTACTGCTGGGCCAACTCCGCCGAGCTCCAGCGCCTCGTCAGCGACGCCGACGCCCGAACGATCCAGAGCGGACTCTCTCCGGCGGAAACCGACACGTTCGGCCTGGACATCGACGTCCAACCGCTCCCCGGAAAAATCTCGATCCAGGGCTACGAGATGGAGGCCCCGGCCGCGCCCGCCGAGAGCGGCGGCCCCTTCCCGAGGCTGAGGCCGACCGACCGCAAGAAGACCTACACCATGCCCTACTATGCCGATTTCGTCGCCAAGCGCACCGTCCGCTTCCCGTATGCCTACCTCATTCCTCTCGCCGGGACGGACGTTCCCGACAAGCTCCGCCAGCACGGCATCACCGTCGAGCGCCTGACCTCGCCCGTGACCCTAGAGACGGAGGCTTTCCGCCTCAAGGAGATCAAGGGCGCCGAGCGCCTCTACCAGGGGCACCGGACGAACACCGTCAAGGGAGAGTACGCGGTCGAGAAGCGGGAATTTCCCAAGGGGACCTGGCTCATTCGGACGGCCCAGCCCCTGGGCCGCCTGGCCGCCTACCTCCTCGAGCCGGAGAGCGACGACGGCCTTCTCGTCTGGAATTATTTCGACCGGGACATCGTCAGCCAGTGGGGACGCGGGGCGCAGACCTACCCCGTCTTCAAGCTGTATGCTCCTCAGAACCTGGCCGCCGAGCGCCTCGATTGAACGGCCGCTGATTCTTAGTAAGGCCCGCGTGAGGCGGCGAGGGATATCGTCCTGAGGCCCCCGTGATGGAAGGGGGGCCCGCCGGAGGCGGGGGAAACCGGATTCGCAGGTTTCCGGGGTGCGGGGGCAGAGGACGATGTCCCGAGTTCAGCCGAAGAAGGGACCTTACTTTTTCTTCTTCTTGGCCGAGACGAGATACTTGCCGCAGTTCTCGCAGACGTAGATGTCGTTGGAGTCTTCCATGGCCGAATACATCTGCGTCGAGATGTTGATATTGCAGCTCTGGCAGACCCCGTCGATGGCGTCGGCGACGGCGAAGCCGTAGCGCTCCATCAGCCGGTCGAAGCGGGACAGGACATCGCGGTCGAACTCTTCCCGGATCATGGCCGCGTGCTTCTGGAGCTCCTTCTGCTGCTCTTTGGTAGCTTTCTTCTTCCGCAGCTCGATCTCCTGGAGCTTCTTGAGCATCCGGGCCCGGCTGACGATCTTCTCCTCGTGGACGAATTTGAATTCGATCCCGGCGAGGATGTCATAGAGCTCGGTCTTGTCCTTGGCCCCCTGGATCCGGCCGCGGTTCTCCGGCCGGATGAGGAAGCGGGCCAGGCCGGCGAAGAGGTGGTTGAAGAGGCCGGGCAGGGTCGGGTTCCAGACGACGAGGATGATCAGGTGGACCTTCTGGCCGTCGTGGGCGTCGAAGTCGATGCCCTTCTCCGACCGGCCAACGGCGACGGCGATCTCGCCTTCGGCATCGACGCGGGCGTGCGGCAGGGCGACGCCGGAGCCGATGGCCGTGGACACGAGGTTCTCGCGGTCGATGATGCGGGTCAGGGTCAGCTTCTTGTTTTCGATCAGCTTCTGCTTGGCCAGCAGATCCAGGAGCTCTTCGATGGCCTCGACCTTATCTTTGCCCTTGAGGTCGAAAATGACCTGGTGGGGTTTGAGGTAATCCGAAAAGCGGGTGATGTGGGGGGCGGGTTTATTCTCCATTGCTGAAAATTTTAGCACACCCGGCGTTAAAAGCCAATGCCCGGTTTTGGGGCGGCTCAGGCGGCACCCCGGGTCATCTTAACGGGCGGACGCGCGCTTGAACGAGCTCGTCGGGACGAACTGCGGCAGGGCCTCGCGCTCCTGGAGGAGCGAGATGATGCCCCGGGCCCAATCGATGATCTGCAGCGCGCCGCGGAGGTCCCAGTCGGGCTGGATCTCATCGGTCACCTTGTGATATTTCGTCGCCCGGTAGTCCTCGAATTTCCTCTGGATGAGGCCCTTGTCCGGCCCGCGGGACACGATCCCCTGGCTGAGCCAGACGCCGGGGATGCCGGCCCGGGCGAAGCTGATCTGATCGGAGCGGTAGAAGAAGCCGAGCTCCCCGTTCCGCTCGGGGGTGTAGCGCAGCCCCAGCTTTTCGGCGGCTTCGCGGCAGACGGCGTCGAGGTCCGACTGCCGGGCCCCGATGGCGAAGACGTCTTCGGTCTCGCCCCAGACGTTGGTCATCTCGAAGTTGATGTCGGCGACGACCGTCTCCTTGGGAAAGGGCAGGTTGCGGGCGAAAAAGTCCGAACCGAGCACGAGCTGCTCCTCGGCGGTCACGGCGACGAAACAAAGATCGTTGTTAAGCTTCTCCGGGCGCTGGGCATAATAGCCCGCCGTGGCCAGGAGGGCGGCCGAGGCCGAGCAGTTGTCCAGGGCGCCGTTGTAGATCTGGTCCCCTGCGAGCGTTTCGTCTTTCCCGAAGTGGTCGTAGTGGGCCGAGAGGACGATCGTCCGCATCTTCGCGGCGGGGTTTTTCGCTTTGACGATGCCGGCGACGTTGACGCCCTCGACCGTCCGGTAGACGCGATGCTGGCGGACCGTCGCCCTCAATCCGAGCGGCACCGGCGCGAAGTCGGACGTCTCGGCCTTTTCGCGCAGGGCCCGGCGATCGAGCTTGGCCGCCGCCAGGATGCGGTCGGCCGTTTCGCCGTGGAGCCAGCCCTCGAACAGGAGCCGGGGGTTGCGGTCCGGCAGGAAGAAGCTCTCGTTGGCCCAAGAGGCGCGCAGGACGTCCCAGCCATAGGCGGCGCCTTTCGTATCGTGAATGATGAGGACGCCCGCGGCGCCGAGCTCTTCGGCCTTCTCGAACTTGTAGGGCCAGCGGCCATAGTAGGTCATGTCCTCGCCGTCGAAGACGCCTCCGGGACGGTTTCCGGGTTCGTTGATCTCGACGAGCAGGATCTTGCCCGTGAGGTCGAGGCCCTTGACGTCGTCCCAATTCCGCTCGGGCGCCTGGATGAGATAGCCGCCGTAGACGAGCTCGCCCACGGCTTCGGCCGGAGCGTCTTCGCGCTCCGAGCGGACGACGAACTCGTCCCAAAGGACCGGGGCGATGGCGACCTCGGGGCCGCTGACCTCGAACGCCGCCGCCGGATCCGGCCGCGAGCCTTTGAGCGGGAACGTCTGCCTGTAGCTCGTTCCGAAGGCGGGCGCGAGGCCCATCGTTTGGAAATAATCCTCGTGATAACGGGCGGCGAGCTCGATGCCCTTCGTCCCCACGGCCCGCCCCTCGAGCTGGTCGCTCGAGAGATAGCGGATGTGGGCCGCGATCTCGTCGACCGTGATGGGCTCCATCCGCTTCGACGAGCCCTGGCAGGACCAAAGGGCGGCGATGAGGGCCATCGCGCCGATAAATCCGGTCAACCGTTTTCGTTGAGACATCTCTTCCTCCGCGACACGCTCCAAGCTCGGCGAAAATGATAGCACAGACCGCGGCAAAAGGCCCGAGCGGCGCCCTGCCATTTGACCCCACCTGTCCTTTGTCCTAACATGGGTTCTCGCGGCGCATGCGCCGACGAAAGGAGCCAACCATGTCGAGATGCCATAAAATCGTCGCGGTCCTCGCCGCGGCCGCCCTCGTCGCCGTCCTCGTCCCTGTCGCCCTCAGGGGCCAGGCCGCGGAGCCGAAGGCGGAGCTTCCGGTGCTGGTCACGTCCTGCGGCCAGAGCATCGGACCGACGACGATCAAGGTCGTCCTGTCGCGTCTGAAGATGGCCTACGAGATCGATCCGCTGGCCACCCCGGAGCTGCTCCGGGCCAAGGCCAAGGCGGGCACGCCCTACAAGTCGCTCATCATCACCATGGGCGCCAGCCTCAAGGGCATGGGCGCGGCCGGCATCGAGATCGAGGACGAGATGAGTCGGGCCACCGCCCTCATCGCCGAGGCCCGCAAGGAGGGCGTCAAGGTCATCGGCGCCCACATCGAGGGCCTGAAGCGCCGCTCGCAGGGCGCCGCGGCCGGCGACACGACCGACGAGCAGTCGATCGACGCCGTGGCCCCGAACTCGGATATCCTGCTCGTCCTCAAGGAAGGGAACTCCGACGGCCGGTTCACGGTCATCTCCCAGTCCAAGAAGATCCCGCTCATCGAGTTCGAAAAGACGATGGACCTGATCCCGGCGCTGGAGAAGCTGTTCTCGAAATAATCTACTTTTTCTTGATCGTGACCAGGCCCAGCTTTTCCTGGACCCCGACCCACTTTTCGACGTCCAGGACATCGATCGGCGCGTATTCGGCCGAAGCGGCGTCGCGGATATCCAGGATGGAGCGCTCCCCGTCGATGAAGTTCCGGAGCTCCATCTCGGCCATCGTGATCGACGGCGGCGGCTGGTAGTTGAGCTTCCGGATCTCGTCGCGGAGGGCCCACATCGTCTCCATGCCGCCCATCTTTTCGGTCCGGACGGGAACGAGACCGGCCAGCCGGACTTCGTCCTGAGTCGGCGCGGCCTTTTCCGCTTTGACGCCAAGCGCCCGGCAGCGCGAGGCATAAATGTCGTTGAGGCCCTTGAGATGAGCGGCCCGGGCGGCGTCGAGACCGGCCAGCCGCGCGGCCAGCGCGCTTTCGGCGCCGGCCTCCTGGCCGGTGAAGTACCGGACCGAAGCCAGGGCCTTCTCCTCCCGGGCGAAGCCCTGGGCGACGAGCACCCGGGCCTCCTTGGCCGCGGCGTGGATCGCTTTCGCGTCGGCGGCGAGAAGCAGCCGCTCCGCCCGGCCCTGGTCCTCGCCGAGCCGCCCGCCCTGGCGGGCCGAGATCTCGGCCATCATCCGCTCGGCCTCGGCCGGGCCGGCGTTGGCCAGGAATTCGGCGGCGGCCGCGGAGATCGTCGCCACCCGCTTGAATTGGGTCGCGTCGGACTTGTCCGGGGTGTCGCCGCTCGAGTGGTACCACTGATCGGGCCAGACGATCATCAGAACGGCGGGGATGCGGACGCTCCCATCGACGAAGATGTCATGGTCGCTGCCCCCGGAGTAGCGTTCGACGAGGAAATAGAACGGATCGCGCGAGCCTGTGGGGGCCAGGATGCTCCCCGTCCGCCAATTGGATTCCTGCGCGTCCCGCTGGGAATCGCCCATCCACTCGATGTACGACGCCATGACGTCGTTGAGATAGGTCGGCAGGGACCAGGGCGTTTGATTGAGACGAAAGTAGCTCTGGTTCTTGATGAGGCCCTCGCCCACCATGTCCAGGTTGATGTCGGCGAAGATCTTCTTCTTGATGTCGGGGTTCAGGCGGAGATAGGCTTCCGTCCCTGATATTTCCGGCACGAAGAGGAAGCGCACCGACCGTTTGAGCGGCGGGATCTTGCCTTCGCTCACGAGCTTCTTCAGCATCCGGGCCGTCTCCAGAATGGCCGTGCACCCCGAGGCGTTGTCGTTAGCGCCCTGCTTGGCCCAGCCCTCGTAGAGGTGGGCGGTGAAGACGAGCTCCTCGTCCGGGAACTCGGTGCCCTTGATCAAGCCGACCGTCAGTTGGTCTTTGGGTTTCGGGACGAGCTGCGTTTTGGCCACGGCCCTGACGACGATCTTCCGGCCCCGCTCCAAGGCGTCCCGGAGGTCCTGGCCCTGCCGCTCCGAGACCATGAACCCGAACGTCGCCCTGTCCTTCGGGGCCGCCCGCAGGCCGCTCCAGCCGACTTCGTCCCGGTCGAACTCGGGATGGCTCGAGGACCAGCCGATGAGCCCCGCCGCGCCGTACTTCAAGACGCCAACGCGGCGGGCCATCTCCGGCGAGCCGTTGACAAGCAGGATCTTGCCCTCGACGTTCTTATCCTTGTAGAACTCCTCCCGGTTCCCCGGCCCGACATAGACGAGCTCGGCCGTCGTGTCTGTCGTTGTGCTCCCCGAGCAGAGGCAGGCGGGGACGGCGTCGAGATCGATGATCTTGCGAAGTTCGGGCTCGACCAGCCAGAGCTCGGCCGATTCGGCGTCCCAGGCCGTCGGGTCCTCCACCGGCAGGTCGACGGTGAAGGCCTCGTCGAGGCCGTACTCGCGGAGCTTCTCCAGAATGAACGCGGACTCGAAGTAGCCGGTCTGGTACTCCTCGGGCTTGCGGTTCCTGTTGACGCCGGTGAGGTGGATCTCGTTCTGCAAGGCGAGCTCGCCGGAAGCCTCGGCGATGATGGCCCGGAGGACGTCCGGGGTGCTCGGAGCGGGCCGGGGCGGCGTCTCCTGACCGGTGACGGCGCCGGCCAGCGTCAGGCCTGACGCGAACAGGATCATGGCGAAGGATCGGGGGATGTATTTCATGCGGGCCTCCTCGTTCGGACTTCAGGTCATTCTAACGGAGGCCGGGGGAAAAACCAAGATTTTCGGCCCCAGAAAAGGGAATACCCCCGCCGCATCGGTCTGTGCTACAATGCCGCGGGGACGAAGGTGGAGTTGGGGGTCTGAAGGAGGTCCGGCCATGATCGCGACGGAAACGGCCAAGACGGTCTTCCTGGTCTTGTTCGGCCTGTCCATCCTCTGGATCATCATCATCATCGTCCGGAACGACATGCAGACGATCATCCGGGCGCTGATCGTCACCGCCCTCTTGGGGCTCGGGCTCTATTACCTCAATCAGACCAAGCTCGAGACCCTGTCCTTCAGGGCCATCAAGGAAGAGCTGTTCCCCGTCAAGGCCCGGGCCTACACCTACACCCGGCGGGACTCTCAAGACGCCGGGAGGCCGACCTCGACCTTCATCTTCGACGACCCCGGCCCGCCGCTCTCGCTGGCCCTGATCAACGGCGGAAAAGATATGGCCATCAAGGACGTCCGTTCGGTGAACGTCGTCCTCGAATACCTCGGCCTGCCGCCCATCGACGCGGGGGTCGCGGAGCTCGCCTCGATCACCGGCAAGACCATCGACGCCGACAAGTTCCGCTGGGACAATTACGTCCAGGGGGTCCTTCTGCTCGAGCGGGGCATCTGCCGGGACATGACCGCGGCGCAATCCTTCACCTGCATCGCCCGGATCACGGTGACCGGCCGCTAGACGCATGAGCGCGACGACATCCGCCGCCATCGTCCTGGCCGTCATGGTCGCGGCCTTCGTCGTCGCCAAGCTGTTCAAGATCTCGACGGAGCTGTCCCTTTTCGCCGCCGCCCTGGCCGGAGCGCTGGCCGCCGGAGACGGGCTCCCGGCCAGGGCCCTCGTCGAAGGCGCGTTCACCTATTTCGACATCGTCCTGATCTTCGTCACGGCGACCCTGTTCATGAACCTGCTCAAGGAATCGGGGGCGGCCGCCTTCGTCGTCAGGGCCATCCTCCGCCGCTTCCACCGGCACAAGGCGCCGCTCTTCATCCTGTTGGCCCTGCTCCTGCTGGTGCCCGGGGCGCTGACCGGAGCGGGCAGCGTCACCGTTCTCATCATGGGCGGCATGGCGGCCACGGTCCTGGCCACGATGGACATCCCCGGACCCAAGATCGCGGCCATCATTTTCGTCATCGCCGGGCTGAGCGCGGCCGCGCCTCCCGTCAACCTCTGGGCCATGCTGACGGCGGCCGGGGTCAACATGCCCTACGTCGGCTTCTTCCTGCCGCTCCTCGTCCCCTGCGTCGTGCTGGCCCTGCTGACGATCTTCATCCTCGGGGCAAAAGCCAAGCCGGTCGACCTGGCCAAGGCGCTGGCCGAGCTTCCCGAGGCCCCGGCCCGGATGAACTGGTTTCGCGTCGCGACTCCCTTCGTCGTCTTCTTCCTGCTCGTCGTCGCCGGCCGCGTCTTCCCCTTCGACGTGCCGGTCCTGGGCCTGCCGCTGATGTTCGCCGCGGCGGGCGCCGCGGCCCTGCTTCTCTCGCCCGTCAAGATCGCCTTCTTCAGGACGTCGGCGGACACGGTCCACCAGCTCCTGCCGCTCATCGGGACGCTGACCTGCGCCGGGATCCTGGTCGAGATCATGGCCCTCACCGGAGTCCGCGGCCTCATCGCCATCACCGCGGTCACGCTGCCTGTGACCGTCGTCTTCCTGACGCTGGCCGTCACCCTGCCCGTGTCCGAAGCCGTGCTGATGTGGGGCGCCGCGCCCGTGCTGGGCGTGCCGCTCGTCCTGCTGTTCAACACGATCGGCCTCAACCCGGTCGTGGCCCTGGCCGGAATGAGCGTCATCTGGCCGCTTGGCGATGCCCTCCCGCCGACGGCCATCATCGGGCGATTGACGACCTCGACCGTGGGCATGAAGGGATCCTACGGCAAGTTCCTCAAGTATTGTCTGGTGCCGGGGATCCTCATCGCGATCGTCGGGACGCTCATGGTCGTCTTCAGCAAGAAGCTCGCTTTCCTGACGGTGTTTTAAATGGATACGATCGTGACCCTGCTCTATTATCTCCTGACGGCCTATGTCGCCGTCCTTCTCGTCCGGAACTTCCTGAAGAGAAAGAACTGGCAGGAGGAGGTCCTCTACATTCTCGTCCTCATCCCGTTCATTCTGCGGCTGCTGAGGCTCAAGTGATGAGAAAGGCGGCCATCGCGGTCCTCGGAGCGGTCCTGGCCCTTTTCGCGGGGACGAGCTTCTACCGCTCCCGGCATCTCCGCGAACCGGTCGTCCCGGGCCCGGGCGTCAGCCGGGTGGTCAAGCTCGGCGATTATTTCGCGCCGATCAGGGGCACGGTGAACGACGCCAACGTCTACGTCCTCGAGGGGAAAGAGCCCGGCGGAACGATCCTCCTGCTCGGCGGCACGCATCCGGAGGAACCGGCGGGGCGGCTGGCGGCCTGGATCTTCACCGAGAACGCCGTGCTCACCCGGGGCCGGATCCTCGTCATCCTCTCGGCCAACCGGAGCGCGACGACGGCCACCCGGCTCGGCGGCGCCTATCCGCCGGACTTCACCATCCCGACGGCCTGGGGCGGGCAGATGTTCCGCATGGGCGACCGCTGGTCGAACCCCCTCGACCAGTGGCCAGATCCCGAGGTCTATCTCCACTACCCGACGCGTCAGGAGCTGGCCTACGTCGACATCCGTAATCTCAATCGGGCCTTCCCCGGCCGGCCGAACGGGACGCTGACCGAACAGACCTGCTTCGCCATCACCGAGCTCATCCGCCGCGAAAAGGTCGACATCGAGATCGACTTCCACGAAGCCGAGCTCCAGTACCCCGTCATCAGCACCATCGTCGCCCACGAGAAGGGCGCGGACCTGGCCGCCGCGGCGTCCATGTTCATCAGCAGCCTGGAGGGTTTCTCCATCGGCGTCGAGAATTCGCCCAAGGCCCTGCGCGGCCTCTCCCACCGCGAGATCGGCGACGCGACCGACGCCATCTCCCTCCTCCTCGAAGCGCCGGAGCCCTTCCTCGACGCGACGCGCGGCCGGACGAACCGCGAGCTCCTGCTCACGGGCAAGGACGAATTCGTCGTTCGGGCGGGGAAGCGCGGCTTGCTCTTCGAGAAGATCGACGAGAAAGGCTGGCCCATCGACGTCCGCGTCGGCCGCCACACCTCGACCGTCCTGCAGCTCTTGGAGATCTGGTCGGCCGACCACGCGGACAAGGCGGTCGACGTCACGGGCGTGCCGCGCTACGGGGAAGTCATCCAAAAAGGGACGGGAGCGTTCCTGAAGGACCCGAAGACGGTCGATCCCGCCAAGCTCTACTTCGAATAGCTCTTTCAGATTAAGCGGCGACGCGTCGTCGCCAGAAGTGCCAGCATTGCAAGGATGTACACGACGGTGAGCGCGATGTCCGCCGTCGATCGGGCGGCGCTGCGGCGAAAGAACGTCCCCTCCCCTGGTGCGGGCAGGGGCCGGGGATCCCAGGGCAGCCCGTAGCGTTCGCACAATCCCCGGACGTTGAGGAGATGGATGACCGGGATGTTCTCGGCGGCCATGGCTTGGATGACGCCGCGCCGGGCGGGCGGAGGGACGAGGATGCCGCGGGCCAGGCCCGGCTCGACCTTCAGGACTTCCGCGTCCGTTCCCAAGTTGGCCCAGCTGCCGCCGATGTTGACGAAGGCTCTGATGGGCCGCGACCCGGCGTGTTCCCGATAAAGGGCCATCCGCCGGGCGACGTTCCGTTCGAGGTCGGGTTCTTCGAGGAAAGGCACAACGCCGGCCCGGATGCGCGCGGCGAGGAGGGCCCGTCCCTCCGGACTCATGTCCCGCCCAATGTCTTCCTCCCCGCCGATGGCCCGGGCGACGGGCCGGACATCGAAAAGGCCGCTCTCGTTCAGGCACTCTTCCATGTCGAGCCAGGAGAATCCGGGGATGTTCCCGCCCCACTCCGATGCGCCGAGCGAGGAGATGACCAGCGGTTCGACGCCCATCGCCTTGGCCGCGGAGAGCGTGGCAACGATGAGCGCCGGGAAGGAGCTCGAGGCGCCCACGGCGACGACGTCCCCGCGCCGGACGCCCGCCTCGTGAAGGAGCGACGCGACGAGTCCGGCGAAGGCGGGGTTGGTCGTCGTCCTCTTCGCTTCGAGCCGGCCGGCCGAGGTCGTGATCTCCGATCGCTCTTCGCCGATGAGGCCCGTCCCGTTCGGATCGACGGAAATGTCGATCGGGAGACCGCGGCTCGCGCGGCACGCCTTCAACACAACGGTGGATCGGGTCATGAGATCCGCGGCCTCGATCATCTCCGCACGGACCTCGGGAGCTGAAGTCGGGAGGAACCGGGCCAAAAGAAGATAGGCCACGCTCAGGATCGCGGCGGCGCAGATCGCCGACGGGATCCGGGTGCCGGCCGGCTTCTTCACAGGAGCGCCGCCAGCCTGGCGACGGCGAAGGTCAGGGTCGAGACCGAAGCCAGCGAAGCGAGGGTCGGC